>NZ_JACNAC010000023.1:0-87017 GCF_017349775.1 Pseudomonas sp. GW460-12-10-14-TSB1 | reverse complement strand
GTCGGCTTTGTGGCCGGGTGCGGCTTCTTTCGGCTCGGGCTGTTGGGCGCCGGCTTGTTGCGGGGTTGTCTGCTCAGTTTCGTGCAGGCTTGGGAAGGGGAGATTAGGAATCTCGTGCATGTTCGTTGCTCCTCGCAAGGTCTGTTTTTTAAATCGCTGGGTAGATCCGCGCTTTTAAAAAGCCTGGGCAGGATACAGCACTGGAAATGACAAAAAGATTTTTATCTGGGGTTTTAGGATGAAAGGAGTTTCATCGGGCGGGGGACTTTTAACGGCATCGCGGGCAAGTCGGATCGCCGCTCGCTCGCTCCTACAGAGTCAGGTGACATCCGTAGGAGCGAGGCTTGCCCGCGATAGCTTTTTTCAGTTTTTGCAGACTTCGGCGATGGCTTCGGCCAGCAGGTCCAGGCGGGTGGCGTCGATGCCGGCGACGTTGGCCCGGCCGGAGCTGACCATGTACACGCTGTGCTGGCTACGCAGTTTGCCGACCTGTTCCGGCGTCAGGCCGGTGTAGGAGAACATCCCGCGTTGCACGCCGATGTGGGCGAAGCGTTCGGCCAGGCCGAAGGGTTGCAGCGCTTCCACCAGGCCCGAACGCAACTGGGCGATGCGCAGGCGCATGGCTTCCACTTCGTCGGCCCAGAGGCTTTTCAGCTCCGGGTCGCCGAGGATGGTGGCGACCACCGCGGCGCCGTGATCCGGCGGGGTGGACCACAGGTTACGGGCGATATGGGCCAGCTGGCTGCGCACGTCCACCAGCTTCTCGGCGTCCCGGGTGCAGACGATCAGCGCGCCGGTGCGGTCGCGGTACAGGCCGAAGTTCTTCGAGCAGGAACTGGTGATCAGCAGCTCGGGCAGTTCGGCCGCGAACAGGCGCACCGCCCAGGCATCCTGCTCCAGGCCGTCGCCGAAACCCTGGTAGGCGAAGTCGATCAGCGGCAGCAGGTTTCGGCTGCGCACCACGTCCAGCACCCGATGCCAGTCGTCGTGGCTCAGGTCGAAACCGGTGGGGTTGTGGCAGCAGGCGTGCAGCAGCACCACGTCGCCCTTGGGCACCTGGTTCAGGGTCGCCAGCATGGCCTCGACGTCGAGGCGGTTGTCGCTGTCGACGTAAGGGTAGTGGCTGACCTGGATGCCGGCGGCAGCAAAGATGGTTTCGTGGATCGGCCAGGTCGGGTTGCTCAACCACACGCCACGGCCCGGCAGGCAGTGGGCGATGAAGTCGGCGCTCAGGCGCAGGGCACCGGTGCCGCCTGGGGTCTGGGTGGCGCCGGCGCGTCGTTCGGCGATCAGCTGCGAGTCGGCGCCCAGCACCAGTTCATTGATCACCTTGCCAAAGGCCGCGTCGCCGTGGCCGCCGATGTAGATCTTGGTGGTCTGCCGGTCGACCAGGCGCTGCTCGGCCAGCTTGACCGACCGGGGGATCGGCGTCAGGCCCTGGGAATCCTTGTAGACACCGACGCCGAGGTCGAACTTGCGTGGGTTGCTGTCCGACGCATAGGCCTCCATCAGGCCAAGAATCGGGTCGCCGGGTACTCGGCCTATGGCGTCGAAATGCATTACTTGCGTCCTTCTGCGGTCTTGGCCACTTCGTCGGTGCGAGCGGCCATGATGAAGTCGTTGCGGTGCAGGCCCTTGATGGAGTGGCTCCACCAGGTCACGGTGACCTTGCCCCATTCGGTGAGCAGGCCAGGATGATGACCTTCTGCCTCGGAAATTTCACCCATTGCGTTGGTAAAGGCCAGGGCGAATTTGAAGTTTTTGAACAGGAAGACTTTTTCCAGTTGCATGACGCCATCGCGCACTTCGATGTTCCAGTCGGGGATCTGCTTGATCAGTACCGGCAGTTCTTCGTCGCTGACTTGTGGAGCATCGGCACGGCAGGCTTCGCAATGGGCTTGGTTGAGAGCGGTCATGGTGGGTTCCTGAAATCGATTCTTGTTGGAAATTACGGGTTTTATGAGCGCCGCGCGAGGGCAGGAGGCTCAGGCCGCCTTGGGTTTGGGCGGAAACTTGGGTGCGTGCAGGCCCATCTGCATGCCCTGGTGCACCAGGGCCATGATGTCTTCATGGGCCAGGTCGAACAGGCGCTTGAGGTTGGGCAGCACAAAATAGATAGGTTGCAGGATGTCGATGCGGTACGGGGTACGCATCGCTTCCAGCGGATCAAAGGCCTGGTGTTCAGGCACATCCGACAGGCAGTAGACGGTTTCCTTCGGCGAGGAGAGGATGCCGCCGCCGTAGATGCGCTGGCCTTGCGGGGTGTCCAGCAGGCCGAACTCGATGGTCATCCAGTACAGGCGCGCCAGGTACACCCGTTCTTCCTTGGTGGCCTGCAGGCCGAGCTTGCCGTAGGTGTGGGTGAATTCGGCGAACCAGGGGTTGGTCAGCAGCGGGCAGTGGCCAAAGATCTCGTGGAAGATGTCCGGCTCTTGCAGGTAGTCCAGTTCTTCGCGGGTACGGATAAAGGTCGCGACCGGAAACTGTTTGCTGGCGAGCAATTCGAAGAAGGTCTGGAAGGGGATCAGCGCCGGCACCCGGGCTACCTGCCAGCCGGTGGTCGCGCCCAGCACCTTGTTGATTTCGCCCAGCTGCGGGATGCGGTCGTGGGGCAGGCCGAGTTTCTCTATGCCGTCCAGGTATTCCTGGCACGCACGACCCTCGATCACTTTCAGCTGACGAGTGATCAGGGTGTTCCACACCGCGTGTTCTTCATCGGGGTAGTGGATAAAACCTTGCGCGTCGGGCTCGCGGGCCACGTACTGCGTCTGCTTCATGCTGCTCTCCTGTCAGGGGCTGCGTTCTTGTTATCAGTTGACGCTAGAGATAACTCAAGGTTGCAGCCCATGCAGCAGGTTGACGTGAACGTAATGGGCGGATTTGGAGTGATTTCGTAAAGTTTTCGTTACGAAAGCGCCGCAGGGCCGCTATTACTGAGAATAGTCGATTTGAAAAGACCGGTGACTGTCACATAATCTTGACGATTATCTGCGCCACACTGCAGAAAGTTCGTGCCAGGCGGTGCCAAAAGCGCCGCTTTCTGGCGTTCACGCCCTCCATTACCTGTTCCAGGCCTTCCTTTATGCGTATCAAAGTCCACTGCCAGAATCGCATCGGCATCCTGCGCGACATTCTCAACCTGCTGGTGGAGTACGGCATCAACGTCGCCCGGGGCGAGGTGGGCGGTGAGCATGGCAATGCCATCTACCTGCATTGCCCGAACCTGATCAATCTGCAGTTCCAGGCGCTGCGGCCGAAGTTCGAGTCGATCGCCGGGGTGTTCGGGGTCAAGCGGGTCGGGCTGATGCCCAGCGAGCGGCGGCACATGGAGCTCAATGCCCTGCTCGGGGCGTTGGAGTTCCCGGTGTTGTCCATCGACATGGGCGGTTCCATCGTCGCCGCCAACCGCGCGGCGGCGCAGTTGCTGGGGGTGCGGGTGGACGAGGTGCCGGGGATTCCACTGTCGCGGTATGCCGAGGATTTCGATCTGCCGGAACTGGTGCGGGCCAACAAGTCGCGGATCAACGGCCTGCGGGTCAAGGTCAAGGGTGACGTGTTTCTGGCGGACATCGCGCCGCTGCAATCGGAGCACGACGACAGCGAGGCCATGGCCGGCGCGGTGTTGACCTTGCATCGCGCGGACCGGGTCGGCGAGCGCATCTATAACGTGCGCAAGCAGGAACTGCGCGGCTTCGACAGCATCTTCCAGAGTTCGAAAGTCATGGCCGCGGTGGTGCGCGAAGCGCGGCGCATGGCGCCGCTGGACGCGCCGCTGCTGATCGAAGGCGAAACCGGCACCGGCAAGGAACTGCTGGCGCGGGCCTGCCACCTGGCCAGCCCGCGCGGGCAATCGCCGCTGATGGCGCTCAACTGCGCCGGCCTGCCGGAGTCCATGGCCGAGACCGAGCTGTTCGGCTACGGGCCGGGAGCATTCGAGGGCGCGCGGGCAGAAGGCAAGCTCGGGCTGCTGGAACTGACCGCTGGCGGCACATTGTTCCTCGACGGCGTGGGCGAGATGAGCCCGCGCTTGCAGGTCAAGCTCCTGCGCTTTCTGCAGGACGGCTGCTTCCGTCGGGTCGGCAGCGACGAGGAGGTGTACCTGGACGTGCGGGTGATCTGCGCGACCCAGGTCGACCTGTCCGAACTCTGTGCCCGCGGCGAGTTCCGCCAGGACCTGTATCACCGCCTCAACGTCCTGTCCCTGCATATCCCACCGCTGCGCGAATGCCTCGACGGCCTGACGCCGCTGGTGGAGCACTTCCTCGACCAGGCCAGCCGGCAGATCGGCTGCGCCTTGCCCAGGCTGGCGCCGGCGGCCATGGAGCGCCTCAGCCATTACCACTGGCCGGGCAACGTGCGGCAGCTGGAAAACGTGCTGTTCCAGGCGGTGTCCCTGTGCGACGGCGGCACGGTCAAGGCCGAACACATCCGCCTGCCGGACTACGGCGTGCGCCAACCCCTTGGCGATTTCTCCCTGGAAGGCGGACTCGACGAAATTGTCGGGCGCTTTGAAAAAGCGGTGCTCGAACGCCTGTATTCCGAGCACCCCAGCAGCCGCCAACTGGGCAAGCGCCTGGGCGTGTCGCACACCACCATCGCCAACAAGCTGCGCGAATACGAAGTGGGCAAAGGCAACGGCCCGGAAGAGTAAGCGCGCCAGGGATTGTGTCGGGGGCGAGAGGCGGAGCCTTGCCGTAAGCGGCATATCTGCGCCGGTTTTTCGTCTTTGACACAATTGCCCGATTCCCTTCGACCGCCCTCAAGTTCCCGGATTTCCTGCCTTCGGCCGCCCGAAAAACAAGTTGGTGCGCTTATTGCTTATGGCTCAGCAGTACAGCGGTGGGCGGCAAACGCCCGACAGGCAGAGGAAAGACTGTGGACAAGTACCTTTATGTGGCCATGACCGGTGCCAGCCAGAATGCGCTGGCGCAAAAGGCGCATGCCAACAACCTGGCGAACATCTCCACCAACGGTTTTCAGCGCGACCTGGAGCAGGCGCGTTCGATGCCGGTGTTTGGTGACAGCTTTCCGGCGCGGGCCTTTGCCATGTCCGAGCGTCCGGCTACCGATTTCAGCCCAGGCTCGCTGGTGGAAACCGGTCGCGACCTCGACGTGGCGGTCAGCGGCAATGGCTGGATCGCCGTGCAGACCCCGGATGGCGGTGAAAGCTATGTGCGCACCGGCAGCCTGAATATCGACGCCCTGGGCGTGCTGCGCGCCGGCAACGGCATGCCGGTGATCGGCAACGGCGGCCCGATCGCCGTGCCGCCGGAGCAGCAGGTGGAAGTCGGTCAGGACGGCACCATCAGCATCCGCGCCATGGGCGAAGGCCCACGGGTGATGGCCGAGGTCGACCGCATCAAGCTGGTCAACCCGGACCTGAAGAACATGACCAAGGGTCTGGACGGTTCGATCCATACCAAGGACGGCAAGCCGGCAGCGGCTGACGCCAATGTGCAACTGGTCTCGGGTTTCCTCGAGTCGAGCAACGTCAATGCGGTCGAGGAAATGACCTCGGTGCTGGCGCTCTCCAAGCAGTTCGAACTGCACATCAAGATGATGAATTCCGCCAAAGAAGACGACCAGGCCATGGCTCGGGTCTTGCAGATCAGCTAATTACCAGTACGTCGCGCCGTAAAACAGGCGCACGAGGAGAATCGAATGCTTCCGGCTCTATGGGTTGCCAAAACAGGTCTGTCCGCCCAGGACACTAACCTGACCACCATTTCCAACAACCTGGCGAACGTTTCGACCACGGGTTTCAAACGTGATCGCGCCGAGTTCCAGGACCTGCTGTATCAGATCAAGCGTCAGCCTGGCGCCCAGTCGACCCAGGACAGCGAGCTGCCATCGGGCCTGCAACTGGGTACCGGTGTGCGCATCGTCGGCACCCAGAAGAACTTCACCGCCGGCAGCCTGCAGACCACCGAGCAGCCGCTGGACATGGCCATCAACGGCCGCGGTTTCTTCCAGATCCTGCAACCGGACGGCACCACGTCCTACACCCGTGACGGCACCTTCCACCTGGACTCCAACGGCCAGATCGTCACCGCCAACGGCTTCACCCTGGAACCGGCGATCGTCGTGCCGAACGATGCCCAGACCTTCACCGTGGGCCAGGACGGCACCGTCTCGATCACCACCGCCGGCAACCCGGCCTCGCAAGTGATCGGCAACCTGCAGACCGCCGACTTCATCAACCCGGCCGGCTTGCAGGCGACGGGCAACAACCTGTTCCTGGAAACCGCCGCCAGCGGCGCGCCGCAAGTCGGCACCCCGGGCCTCAACGGTTTCGGCACCACCCTGCAGAACACCCTGGAAACCTCCAATGTCAGCACCGTTGAGGAGATGGTCAACATGATCACCACTCAGCGCGCCTACGAGATGAACTCCAAGGTGATCTCCACCGCCGACCAGATGCTCTCGTTCGTCACGCAGAATCTGTAATCAAGTCCTAGGGGCGGCCCAGCGGCCGCCTGCAGCACCATGAGGTAGGGTCATGAATCGCTTTGTATCTGTTCTCGCACTGAGTGGGTTCGTCGTGCTCGCGGGCTGCGTGGCCCCGCCACCGAAGCCCAATGACCCGTATTACGCTCCGGTGTTGCCACGTACTCCGTTGCCGGCCGCGGCCAACAACGGCTCGATCTACCAGGCCGGCTTCGAGCAGAACCTGTACAGCGACCGCAAGGCGTTCCGCGTGGGCGACATCATCACCATCACCCTCAACGAGCGGACCCAGGCGAGCAAGAACGCCAACTCGCAGATCGACAAGAACAGCAAGACCGGCATCGGCCTGACTTCGTTTTTCGGTGGCGGCCTGAGCACCAATGACCCGATAGGTAGCGGTGACCTGAGCCTCGATGTCGGCTACAGCGGCGACCGGGCCACCAAGGGTGACAGCAAGTCCGGCCAGAGCAACAGCCTGACCGGCTCGATCACCGTGACGGTGGCCGATGTGCTGCCCAACGGCATCATCGCCGTGCGCGGCGAGAAGTGGCTGACCCTCAACACCGGCGACGAGCTGGTGCGGATTGCCGGCCTGGTGCGCGCCGACGATATCGCCACCGACAACACGGTTTCCTCGACCCGCGTCGCCGACGCACGCATCACCTATTCGGGCACTGGTGCCTTTGCCGATGCGAGCCAGCCGGGCTGGTTCGACCGTTTCTTCCTCAGCCCGCTGTTCCCTTTCTAGGTGGCTACGTTGAATTTCAAACGCCTCATGCTGGCCGCGCTGTTGCTCTCGGCGGCCTGCAACGTTCAAGCCGAACGGCTGAAGGACATCGCCAGCATTTCCGGCGTGCGTTCGAACCAGTTGATCGGCTACGGCCTGGTGGTCGGGCTTAACGGCACCGGCGACCAGACGACCCAGACACCCTTCACCCTGCAGACCTTCAACAACATGCTGTCGCAGTTCGGCATCAAGGTGCCGCCTGGTTCCGGCAACGTGCAGCTGAAGAACGTCGCGGCAGTGTCGATCAGCGCCGATCTGCCAGCATTCGCCAAGCCGGGGCAGCAGGTCGATGTCACCGTGTCCTCCATCGGTAACTCCAAGAGCCTGCGTGGCGGCACCTTGCTGCTGACACCGCTCAAGGGTATCGACGGCAACGTCTACGCCATCGCCCAGGGCAACCTGGTGGTGGGCGGTTTCGATGCCGAGGGCCGTGACGGTTCGAAGATCACGGTCAACGTTCCGTCGGCCGGTCGCATCCCTGGCGGTGCGTCGGTGGAGCGCGCGGTGCCGAGCGGTTTCAACCAGGGCAACAGCCTGACCTTGAACCTCAACCGTTCCGACTTCACCACCGCCAAACGCATCGTCGACAAGATCAACGACATGCTTGGCCCGGGCGTGGCCCAGGCCATCGACGGCGGTTCGATTCGCGTCACTGCGCCGCTCGATCCGAGCCAGCGCGTCGATTACCTGTCGATTCTCGAGAACCTGGAAATCGATCCGGGGCAGGCGGTGGCCAAGGTCATCATCAACTCGCGTACCGGCACCATCGTCATCGGCCAGAACGTCAAGGTGTCGCCGGCCGCCGTGACCCACGGCAGCCTCACCGTGACCATCACCGAAGACCCGATCGTCAGCCAGCCAGGCCCGTTGTCCAACGGCGAGACCGCGGTCGTGCCGCGTTCGCGGGTCAACGCCGAACAGGAAGCCAAGCCGATGTTCAAGTTCGGCCCGGGCACCACCCTCGACGAGATCGTGCGTGCGGTGAACCAGGTCGGCGCGGCACCGGGCGACCTGATGGCGATCCTCGAAGCCTTGAAACAGGCCGGCGCGCTGCAAGCCGACCTGATCGTGATTTGAGGTAGGGGCCATGGATATTCGCAAGAGCGGTCTGGTCAGCAGCGGCGATTCGGGTTCCTACTCGGACCTCAACCGGCTTAACCAGCTCAAGGTCGGCGACAAGAACAGCGACGCCAACATGCGCAAGGTGGCGCAGGAGTTCGAGTCGCTGTTTCTCAACGAAATGCTCAAGTCCATGCGCTCGGCCACCGAAGCGCTGGGCAAGGACAACCCGCTCAACACCCCGGCGGCCAAGCAGTACCAGGAAATGTACGACCAGCAGCTGGCGGTTTCCATGTCCCGCGAGGGTGGCGGTATCGGCCTGGCCGATGTGCTGATGCGGCAGATGTCGAAGAACAAATCCACCAACCCGGCTGCGGCGGCGACCTTGCCTGGCGCGCAGGTTGATAAGGTCGTGACGCCAACCGCCATCGCTGCCGGCACCACTGCCCTGGGCGGCCCGTTGTCGCGGGTCAATGGCCAGCGTCCGTTGTGGGCCTCCCGTGCACTGGAACCGCAGCGCGCGGAAGGCAGTGGTACCCACAACGATATGGCGCTGCTCAACCAGCGGCGCATTTCCCTGCCGAGCAAGCTGACCGATCGTTTGCTGGCGGGCATCGTGCCGTCGGCCGACAGTGCCGCGACCAACCGGACGGCCTTGCCGGAGCGCACCACGGCCGCCACCGACGCGCTGGTCAAGAACAGCTCGCGCAGCTTTGCCGCCGTGCCCCACGGACGCATGCAGATCTACGGTCGCGCCGTGGCCCAGCCACCCTTGGCGCCGGCGAAGAAAGCCTTCAGTTCTGCGGACGAATTCGTCGCCACCATGCTGCCGATGGCGCAGCAGGCCGCCGACCGCATCGGTGTCGATCCGCGCTACCTGGTCGCCCAGGCCGCGCTGGAAACCGGCTGGGGCAAATCAGTGATGCGCCAGCAGGACGGCAGCAGCAGCCACAACCTGTTCGGCATCAAGGCCGGCAGCAGTTGGAAGGGCGATCAGGCGCGGGCGATCACCAGCGAATTCAGAAATGGGCAGATGGTCAAGGAGACGGCCGAGTTCCGTTCCTATGCCTCGTATCAGGACAGCTTCCACGACCTGGTGACCTTGTTGCAGAGCAACAATCGCTATCAAGAAGTGCTGAAGGCGGCCGATAACCCCGAACAGTTTGTACGCGAATTGCAAAAGGCCGGGTATGCAACCGACCCGGACTACGCAAGCAAGATTTCGCAGATTGCCAAGCAGATGAAGAGCTACGAGAACTACGCTGCGGCGGGCGCTTCCACGAATTTATAAGGTCTGAATCATGAGTTTGCTCAATATCGGGATGTCGGGGCTGTCAGCCAGCCAAACGTCGTTGATGACCACGGGTAACAACATCGCCAACGCCGATACCGCCGGGTACTCGCGCCAGCAGACCGTGCAGGGCACCAAGGCTTCGAACCAGTACGGCAATGTCTTCATCGGCAGCGGCACCACCCTGGCCGACGTGCGCCGGGTGTACAACAGCTACCTGGACGCCCAACTGCAGACCAAGACCTCGCTGAACAGCGATGCCGCCGCCTACCTGGGGCAGATCACCCCGGTGGACAAGCTGCTGTCGGACAGCGGCACCGGCATTACCGGCGCGCTGACCAAGTTCTTTGCCTCGATGCAGAACGTCAACGCCAAGCCGGCCGACGATGCCTCGCGCCAGTTGCTGCTCAGCGATGCGCAGGCCCTGAGCAACCGCTTCAATTCCGTTTCCAGCCAGTTGAACGAGCAGAACGCCAACATCAACGGCAACCTGAGCAGCATGGCTGACCATGTCACCAAGCTGGCGGCCACCATCGCCCAGCTGAACCAGAGGATTTCCGAAGTCTCCAGTGGCGGCGGCATGCCCAACGACCTGCTCGACGCGCGCAACGAGACGCTGCGCCAGCTGTCGGAGTTCGTCAAGGTGGATGTCTCGACGCGCGGCTCGAGCGTCGACCTGTACCTGGGCAGCGGCCAGCCGCTGGTCGTGGGCAACACCTCCAGCACCCTGGAAGTGGTCGCCGGCAAGACCGACCCGACCCGTTCCTCGCTGCAACTCAATCGCGGCTCGAGCACCATCGATGTGACCTCGGTAGTCACGGGTGGCGAGATCGGCGGCCTGCTGCGCTATCGCAGCGAGGTGCTGGACCCGGCAATGAACGAACTGGGGCGCGTGGCCCTGGTGATCGCCGACCAGGTCAACAGCCAGCTCGGCCAGGGTATCGACAAGAACGGCGAGTTCGGCGCGGCGCTGTTCAACAATATCAACAGTGCGGCCCTGATCAGCCAGCGCAGCATTGCCAACGGCAACAACAGCGCAGGCTCGGGCAACCTCGATGTGACCATCAAGGACACCGGCAAGCTGACCATCAGCGACTACCAGGTGACCTTCACCAGCGCCACCGACTACACCGTCAAGCGCTCCGATGGCACCAGCCTGGGCGCGTTCAGCACCACCACCACGCCGCCACCGGTGATCGACGGTTTCTCCCTGAGCCTCAATGGCGGGGCGATGAGCGCCGGCGACAGCTTCAAGATCACCCCGACCCGCAATGCGGCCACCAGTATCAAGACCGAGCTGACCGACGCCAAGCGCCTGGCCATCGCCGCGCCGCTGAATGCCGAAGTGCTGCCCGGAGCGACCGGTTCGCTGAGCATTCCGGGCCTGCCGACAGTCAAGCCGGCGCTGGACATCTACAACTCGGCCGCCAACGCCGAGATGCAGACCGCGATCAAGAACTCGGTGCCGGTCAAGCTGGTCTTCGACGCCCCTGCGGGCGGTAGCCAGGGCTACAAGTACTACGATGCCAAGGGCACGTTGATGGGCACCGGTTCGATCGTTCCGGGGCAGAACAACACCCTGAACCTGCAGATCAAGATGGTCGATGCCAGTGGCAACCCGATCACCGACGGCGCTACACCGCCGGTGCAGAAAACCTTCACCGTGGAAATGAGCGTCGCCGGTTCGCCGAAGGACGGCGAAGGGCTGAACGTCAAGTTCAACGGCGCCGGTTCCACCGACAACCGCAACGGCACTGCGCTGGCGGGGCTGCAGACCAAGCAGACCGTGGATACCGGTTCGGCCAGCAAGGGCATCACCCTGGTCGACGCCTACGGCAAGCTGGTGGAGAACGTCGGTGCCAAGGCCAACCAGGGCAAGCTCGACGGCGCGGCCACCGAGGCGATCCTGGCCAATGCCAAGAGCTCGCGGGATTCGTTGTCCGGGGTCGACCTGGATGAAGAGACCGGCAACCTGGTCAAGTACCAGCAGTACTACACCGCGTCCTCGCAGATCATCAAGGCGGCGCAGGAAACCTTCGCCACCCTGATCAACAGCCTTTAAGGAGTCGTAGTCCATGCGTATTTCCACCGCCCAGTTTTACGAATCCTCGGCTGCCAATTACCAGAAGAACTTCGCCAATGCGATCAAGAGCAGCGAAGAGGCCAGCAGCCTGGTTCGCGTCAACACCGCGGCCGACGATCCGGTAGGCGCCTCGCGCCTGCTGCAACTCGGCCAGCAGGCTTCGCTGTTGAGCCAGTACTCGGCCAACACCACCTCGATCAAGGCGTCCCTGGGCCAGGCCGAATCGGTGCTGACCAGCATCACCAACGTTCTGGCGCGTGCCCAGGAACTGGCGAGCGGGGCCGGCAACGCTGGTTTCACCGACGACGACCGCAAGGCCAACGCCGCCGAACTGGCACAGATCGAAGAGCAGTTGTTGAGCCTGATGAACACCCAGGACGAAAACGGCAAGTACATCTTTGCCGGTTCCCAGGGCGACACCGTGCCGTTCACCCGCAACTCCGACGGCACCTACAGCTACAACGGCGACCAGACCACGCTGAACCTGCCGGTGGGCGACACCATGTCCATGGCCACCAACACCACCGGCTGGGCCGCCTTCCAGCAAGCCATCAACACCAGCCGCAGCCAGGTCAGCATGACCGCCCCGACGGTGGATGACGGCCGGGTGACGCTGTCCAACGGCCAGGTGTCTTCGAATCCGAAGTACAACAGTGAGTTCCGCAGCGGCGAGCCGTACACCATCAGCTTCCTCAGCAGCACCCAGTTCAAGATCACCGACAGCGCCGGCAACGACGTGACGTCCGAGGCCAGCCAGAATGGCACCTTCAGCTCCAGCAAGGGTGCAGAGGCACAGACCGTCAGTTTCCGTGGCGTCGATCTGCGCCTGAGCATCAACCTGAAACCCGGCGATGCCACCCCCCCGAACACGGAGATCGCCGGTCACAGTTTCACCCTGGCGGCCAAGCCCGATTCCTTCAACGTCTCGCGCAGCCCGGGCAACCCGTCGACCGCGGTGGTGACCGGTGCCAGCGTCAGCAACACCAACGCCTACAACGCCAGCTTCCCGAGCGGTGGTGCGATCATCAAGTTCACCAGCGCCACCAACTACGAGCTGTACGCGTCGCCGTTGACCGCCGACAGCAAGCCGGTTTCCACCGGCACCATGGCCGGCTCCACCGCCACCGCATCTGGCGTGAATTTCACCTTCAGCGGTGCACCGGCGGCGGGCGACCAGTATGTGGTAGCGGTGAACAATCACCAGACCCAGAACGTCCTCGACACCATCAGCCAACTGCGTACGGTGTTGAATACACCGACCAACGGTGATCCGATCGCCATCCAGAAACTCAACGCCGGGTTGCAGGCGGGGATGGCCAACCTGGCCAGCGGCGCCAACCAGGTGGCGAGCGCGGTCAGCGACATCGGTGGTCGGGGTTCGGCGCTGGAGATCCAGAACGAAACCAACATGAGCCTGAGTTCGGCCAACACCCAGACCCAGTCGGCGATCCGCGATTCCGACCCGGCCGAGGTGATGACTCGCCTGACCCTGCAACAGACCATGCTGCAAGCCTCGCAACTGGCCTTCAGCAAGATTGCCCAGCTGGGCCTGTTCAACAAGGTCTGAGCCTGAGCCGGTCGCGCTCCTGTGAGCGCGGCCGCACCGCCGAGCCGTCAGCCGTCTTCATTAAGCGGTTCCGGGGTCCGCCTGATCAGGTCGGGCCCACCGCTCGAGAGTTTCCCGCCGTGAATCAACACCCTCTAGTCAGCATCGTCATCCCTGCCTTCAATCCGCGCTTCTTCAACCAGGCCTTCGAGAGTGCGCTGGCCCAGACCTGGGAGCGGATCGAAATCGTCATCTGCGACGACTCGGCCGGCGATGAGATCCGGCAGGCGGTGGACGCCATCGTCGAGCCGCCCCATCCGGTGCGTTATCTGCGCAACCCGCAACGCCTGGGTCTGCAGAAGAACCTGCTGCGCTGTGTCGAAGAGGCGCGGGGCGAGCTGATCAAGATCCTCTGCGACGATGACCGCCTGTTCGCCCCGAGCATTGCCATGCAGGCGCAGGTGCTGGTCGACCACCCCGAGATCAATCTGGTTTGCGCGCTGCGCATGATGAGCGATGCCGGCAATTTCATTCTGCCGCCGCGGGTCGAGAACGCCCGGTTGTCGCCGAACGATGCGATGCTCAAGGGCGATGACATGCTGGCGATCCTCGAGAGCACGCCACGCAACTTCCTTGGCAATTTCAGTTCGACCCTGATGCGTCGCGCCGACGTACTGGAGCTGTTGCCGGCCCTGACCCAGGAGGGTGCGGGTTTCCTCGCGCTGCTGGATCTGGCGTTGTTCGTATGCCTGATGCGGCGTGGCAACCTGGCGCTGATCAATACCGTGCTGAGCACCGAGCGCCTGTATCCGGAACGCTTGAGCAAGCAGCCGGAAATGCAGCGGGCAGCGAAGCTTGAGTGGGACTGGCTGGCGCAAATGCTCGCCGCGCGCAGCGGCGAATCGGCCCCGGCCTCGGGCTGGGTACGTTGCGTGGACCTGGCGAAAATGACGGAGCCGGGCTGGCAGTGGGACGAGCTGTGCGTGACCCGGGTGCTCGGCAACCGCAACACCGTGGTCAGTGGCCGGGTCGGTGGCGAGAGCGAAAGTTACGCCGACTTCTACCAGGAGTGGCTGGCGATCCGGTGTTTTACCGAGACCGAGAAGCGCCATCTGCCACAACGCATCGCCAGCTGGCCGGTGCGGCCGCAGATCGTACCCGTCGTGATCGATGTGGATGCCGATGCTGTGGCCCTGGAGTCGACCTTGCAGAGCCTGGCGCAGCAGTTGTATGCGCCGCAGGCAATCCTGGTCCTGTCCAATGCCGAGTGTGCGGAACACGAGCGCGTGCTGCAACTGCCGCTGGAAGCGCAGTGGCCGCAGCAGCTCAATGCCCTGGTGCCGCAGCTGGAAGGTTGCCACTGGTTTTACCTGCTGCGCGCCGGCGACCTCCTCAAGCAATCGGCGCTGCTGATCCTCGCCGAGCGCATTGCCGCGACGCCGGGCGCGCTGTGCGTCTACAGCGACGAAGGCGCACGGGTCGAGGGCGAGTCCATCGATCCGGTGTTCAAGCCCGACTTCAACCTGGACCTGATGCGCGGTTACCCCTATGTCGGCCGGACGCTGGCATTCGAGCGCCAGCGCTTTCTGGCCCTGGGCGGATTCGATCCGGCTTTCGGCGAGCTGGCCCCTCATGACGTGCTGTGGCGCCTGGTGGAAGAAGCGGGGCCGCAGACCATCGAACACATTGCCGAGATCCAGCTCGAGAGCCCGTTCAATTTCGCCGACTGGCTGTCGCTGCCCGAGGTGATCGAGGGCAACGCCGGACTGGTCGGTGCGCATCTGGACAGAATCGGCGTGGAGCACCGCATCAGCCACGACGAACTGCCGCTGCTCAACCACATCGACTACCTGTTCCCGCAGCGGCCGCTGGTGTCGATCATCATCCCGGCGGGTGATTCGCTGGCGGCCTTGCAGCGCTGCACCGAGAGCCTGATCGAAAAAACCGCCTACAGCCATTACGAGATCCTGATCGTCGACAGTGGCAGCCGCGACCCGGCCATGGCCGGCTGGCTGGAGGCCATGGCGCAGCTGGGTGCCGATATGTTGCGGGTGTTGCCGTTTACCGGCAGCGCTAGCGATGCGGCACTGCGCAATTACGCAGCGCGACAGGCGCGCGGCGAGTACTTGCTGTTGCTCAGCGCCAATGCCCTGATCTGCTCCGGCGACTGGCTGGACGAGCTGCTCAATCACGCGCAGCGGCCGGAAGTGGGTGTGGTCGGCGCGCGCATGCTCGGCCTGGATGGCTCGATCGTGCATGCCGGACTGATCCTCGGCCTGGCCGGCGCCGCCAGCTCGCCATTCTACGGCGAGGCCGCCAGTGCCCGCGGTTACATGCAGCGCTTGCAGGTGCCGCAGAGCTGGAGCGCAGTCAGCGGCGATTGCCTGATGGTGCGCAAGGAAGTCTTCGACAGTGCCGGCCAGCTGGATGAGGTCAACTATTCCCAGGGGCTGAGTGATGTCGACCTGTGCCTGCGGATCAAGCGTGATGGTTACCTGGTGGTCTGGACGCCCTATGCCAGCGTGGTGCTTGTGCCCGCCGAAAAGGTAGCGCAGGAGCCCGAAGAACAGGCAATACGGGAGCGTGAACACGACACTTTCTACCGCAGCTGGATGCCCCAGGTCGCCCGCGATCCGGCCTACAACCCGGCCCTGAGCCTGGGATACTCCAGCTTCAGCCTGGAAGTGGGGTTGCGCAATAACTGGAACCCGTTCTCGACCCGCGCCTTGCCGCTGGTGCTCGGCTTGCCGGTGAACAGCTCGGCGGTGGGCCATTACCGGGTGACCGCGCCTATGACGGCGCTGGAAGAGGAAGGGCGGCTGATCGGCCGGTTCGCCTACGAGTCTCCTTCGAGTGTGGAAATCGAGCGCCTGTCCCCCGATTCGATCATCCTCCAGTGCCGCTACAGCGACGGCGCGGTGAGCGACATCCTGCGCATGAAGAAGTATTCCAGTGCGCTGCGGGTCTTCGAGCTCGACGACTATGTGGTCAGTGCGCCGAAGAAAAATACCCATGCGCGCAATCAGCCGCTGAATACCGAAGAAATGCTGCGCCAGGGCATCGCCCTGTGCGACCGGGTGGTGGTTACCACGCAGCCCTTGGCCGATGCGCTGTCGAGCATGCACAGCGACATCCGGATCGTGCCGAACATGCTGCCGGTCGATCCCTGGGGCAGCCTGACCTGCCGTCGCGGTACTTCGAGCAAGCCACGGGTGGGCTGGGGCGGCGGCACCAGCCACACTGGCGACCTGGAGATCATCGCCGACGTGGTGCGCGAGCTGGCCAATGAAGTCGAGTGGGTGTTCTTCGGCATGTGCCCGGACGAACTGCGGCCCTACGTGCACGAATTCCACTCCACCATCAGCCTGCAGGCGTATCCGTTCAAACTGGCCAGCCTCAACCTCGACCTGGCCCTGGCGCCGCTGGAGTTCCACATCTTCAACGACTGCAAGAGCAACCTGCGTCTGCTGGAATACGGCGCCTGCGGTTACCCGGTGATCTGTACCGACACCGAGGCCTACCGCGGTTACCTGCCCTGTACCAAGGTCGTGAGTAACAGTACCCAGGAATGGATCGAGGCGATCCGCATGCACCTGGCCGATCCCGAGGCCAGCTACCGCATGGGCGATGCGCTGCGCGAAGAAGTCCTGCGCGACTACATGCTGCGGGGCAACAACCTGAATCTGTGGATGCAGGGGTGGTTGCCGGATTGATAGGGCGGGGGAACACAACAAGCTAGGCCTGGACGCCTGGCTTTTTTATGGCGGCGATCCAGGGGCAGGTTTCTCCGCTCAAGGCGACCCTCGTCGTGCTGTTCCA
The DNA here is from genome assembly GCF_017349775.1 of Pseudomonas sp. GW460-12-10-14-TSB1. Lineage (NCBI taxonomy): Bacteria > Pseudomonadati > Pseudomonadota > Gammaproteobacteria > Pseudomonadales > Pseudomonadaceae > Pseudomonas > Pseudomonas sp. GW460-12-10-14-TSB1. The sequence continues at coordinate 69,985 of NZ_JACNAC010000023.1, read as the reverse complement.
CTGCCCCAAGGCCATGGGCCCGGGACCCAGGAGCTGGCGCGTTTCCTGCAAGCCCCCCTCGATATCGCCATAAAATGAGCGTTTCCGCAGACCCGCGAGACGCCGTCAACGGCACAAGGTTTTATCCAGAAGGCCCGCAAAAGCTCGGTACAGCTTGGCAGAGCCCTGTGACGAACAAGAGGGGAGACGATGAAGGCAGTTATTTTGGCGGGTGGCCTGGGCACGCGCATCAGCGAGGAGTCCCATCTCAAGCCCAAGCCGATGATCGAGATTGGTGGCAAGCCAATTCTCTGGCACATCATGAAGCAGTACTCCGCCCACGGCATTCACGACTTCGTGATCTGCCTGGGCTACAAGGGGTACGCGATCAAGGACTTCTTCGCTAACTACTTCCTGCACACCTCCGACGTCACCTTCGACATGCGGGAAAATCGCATGGACGTTCACCAGAACTACAGCGAGCCCTGGCGCGTGACCCTGATCGACACTGGTGAGGAAACCATGACCGGCGGCCGTCTGCGCCGGGCCGGCCGCTATCTGCAGGATGAAGAAGCCTTCTGCTTCACCTACGGCGACGGCGTGTCCGACCTGAATATCGGCGCCCTGGTGGACTTCCACCGGGCCCACGGCAAGCACGCGACCGTCACCGCGGTGCAGCCGCCGGGCCGTTACGGCGCCCTGGAGCGCGACGGCGACAGCGTCCTGGGCTTTACCGAAAAGCCCCGCGGTGACGGTGGCTGGATCAATGGCGGGTTCTTCGTGCTGTCGCCCAAGGTGTTGCCGCTGGTGGCCGCCGACGACACGGTGTGGGAAGCCGAGCCGCTGAGCACCCTGGCCCGGCAAGGCCAGTTGCACGCCTTCCAGCACGACGGCTTCTGGCATCCGATGGACACCCTGCGTGACAAGAACCACCTGGAGCAGCTCTGGCAGAGTGGGGAGGCCCCATGGAAGCAATGGGACTGAGCCCGCAATTCTGGCGCGGCAAGCGGGTCCTGCTGACCGGTCACACCGGTTTCAAGGGCAGCTGGCTGACCCTGTGGCTGCAAAGCCTGGGGGCCGAAGTCAGCGGTTTCTCCCTGGACCCTGCGACCGAGCCGAGCCTGTTCGAGCTGGCGCGGGTCGCCGAGGGTATCAACGACCAGCGTGGCGACCTGCGGGATCTTGGCGCCTTGCTGGAACTGATCACCGAGACGCAGCCGGAAATCGTCCTGCACCTGGCGGCGCAGCCGCTGGTGCGCGAGGGCTATCGCGACCCGCTGGGTACTTACTCCAGCAACGTGATGGGCACCCTGAACCTGCTGGAAGCGATCCGTCAGGTCGGCGGCGTGCGTGCCTGTGTGCTGGTGACCACCGACAAGGTCTACGCCAACCAGGAATGGCTGTGGCCCTACCGTGAAAACGAAGCCCTGGGCGGGCATGATCCCTACAGCAGCAGCAAGGCGTGCTGCGAGTTGCTGGCGCAGTCCTATGCCGCGTCGTTCTTCCCGGCCGACAAGTACGCCGAGCACGGCCTGGCCCTGGCCACGGCGCGCGCCGGCAACGTGCTGGGCGGCGGCGACTTTGCCCCGGAACGGCTGATTCCCGATGTGCTCAAGGCCTGGTCGGCCGACGAGCCGGTGACCCTGCGTTACCCGCAGGCGGTGCGCCCATGGCAGCACGCCCTGGAGCCCCTGGCCGGCTACCTGCAACTGGCCGCCGGGCTCTACGAACAGGGGCCGCAGTTCGCCGGAGCCTGGAACTTCGGGCCGAGCGAAGCGGACATGTGCAGCGTCGGCGAAGTGGTCGAGTTGCTGGCCGCGCGCTGGCCGGCAGCCCCCGGGTTGCGCATCGAGCCGAGCGAGCTGCACGAGGCCGGCCTGTTGCGCCTGGACAGCAGCCGCGCACGCCAGCTGCTGGCCTGGCAACCGCGCTGGTCGCTGCAGCAATGCCTGGCGCAGACCCTGGACTGGCACCTGGCCTGGCAGCGTGGCGACGACATGCGCGCCGTGACCCTGGACCAACTGAACCTCTATCGGGGGGCGCTGTGAGCGAGTTCCTGTTGCACGCCTTGCCGCTGGACGGCCTGTTCAGCGTCCAGCACAAACGCTTCGAAGATCAGCGCGGACACTTCGCCCGGTTGTTCTGCGAAGGCAGCCTGAGTGCATTCGGCAGCGAGTTTCATATCCGCCAGATCAACCATTCCTGCACCCGCGAGAAGGGCAGTGTGCGCGGCCTGCATTACCAGAACGGCAACGCGCCGGAAGCCAAGCTGATTACCTGCCTGCGCGGCGAGGTATGGGATGTGGCGGTGGATCTGCGTCCGGATTCCGAGACCTTTCTGCACTGGCACGCCGAGCACTTGAAGGCCGGCGATGGCCGCAGCCTGCTGATCCCGGCCGGATTCGCCCACGGTTTCCAGACCCTCACCGACGACGCCGAGCTGCTCTACCTGCACAGCGCCGATTACACACCGGAGCACGAGGGCGGTTTGTCGGTGAAGGATCCACGGCTGGCGATTGCCTGGCCGTTGCCTGTCAATAATCTGTCGGCCCGGGATTCCAGCCATCCCGCGCTCGATCAACACTTTGCTGGAGTGCGTCTATGAACTGCCGTGGGTGCGCCGCACCGCTGAGCCTGCCGCTGATCGACCTCGGCACCTCGCCACCGTCCAACGCCTATGTGCATGCCGAGCGTCTTGAACAGGCCGAGCAGTGGGTGCCGCTGAAGGTCGCCGTGTGCCAGCAGTGCTGGCTGGTGCAGACCGAGGATTACACCAGCGCCGAAAGCCTGTTCGACGCCGAGTACGCCTACTTCAGTTCGTTCTCCAGCACTTGGCTGGCCCACGCCGAGCGCTATGTGGCCGAGATGGTCGAGCGCTTTGGCTTGACGGTCGACAGCCGGGTGGTGGAAGTCGCGGCCAACGACGGTTACCTGTTGCAGTACGTGGCCAAGCGCGGGATCAAATGCCTGGGCGTCGAACCGACCCACAGCACTGCGCAAGCGGCACGGGAAAAGGGCCTGGAGATTCGCGAGCTGTTCTTCGGCCGTGAGACCGCGCGGCAGCTGCGGGAAGAGGGCTGGGCGGCGGACCTGATGGCGGCCAACAATGTGCTGGCCCATGTGCCGGACATCAACGATTTCCTCGGCGGTTTCGCGACGCTGCTCAAGCCGACCGGCGTGGCCACCTTCGAATTCCCGCAGCTGCTGACGCTGATGGCCGGCGCGCAGTTCGACACGCTCTATCACGAACACTATTCCTATCTGTCCCTGACCGCCGTGCAGGCACTGTGCGAGCGCAACGGTCTGGAGGTCTTCGACGTCAGCCAGCTGACCACCCATGGCGGTTCGCTGCGGGTTTTCGTCCAGCGCAAGGACGGCGAACGCCGCGCCGTGCAACCGGCGGTGCAGCAGCAGTTGCAAACCGAGTTCGACGCGGGCGTGAAGACCCCCAAGTTCTACGCCACGCTGGCACCCGCTGCGGAACGCATCAAGCATGACCTGTTGCGCTTCCTGCTCCAGGCCAAGGCCGAAGGCAAGCGCGTGGTGGGCTATGGCGCCGCGGCCAAGGGCAACACCTTGCTCAATTACGCCGGGGTCAAGCCGGACCTGCTGGCCTGGGTCGCCGACGCCAGCCCGCACAAGCAAGGCAAGTTCCTGCCCGGCAGCCGGATTCCGGTGGTCGCGCCAGAGCGTATCGACAGCGAGCGCCCGGACTATGTGCTGGTGCTGCCGTGGAACCTGCTGTCGGAAGTCAGCGAGCAGCTGGCTCACGTTCGGCAGTGGGGCGGGCGCTTCGTGATCGCCGTGCCCGAGTTGAAGCTGCTGTGAGTGGCTTGAAGGTACTGGTCACCGGGGCCAGCGGGTTTGTCGGTCGGCATCTGGTCGCCGCCTTGCTGGCCCGTGGCTGCCAGGTGCGGGCGTTGGCCCGTGACCGGCAAAAACTCGCCGCCATGCCCTGGGCCGGAGCGGTGGAGCAGGTGGTCGCGGACGTGCATGCCGCCGACACCGATATCGCCTCCCTGGTCGACGGCGTCGACGCCCTGGCGCACCTGGCCTGGCCTGGCCTGCCGAACTACAAGGCGCTGTTCCATTTCGAGCACAACCTGATGGCCGACTACCGGTTCATCAAGGGCGCGGTCGGGGCAGGCGTGCCCCAGGTCATGATCACCGGTACCTGTTTCGAATACGGTATGCAGAGCGGTCCGCTCGACGAGCAGACGCCGGCGCAGCCGAGCAATCCCTACGGGCTGGCCAAGCACAGCCTGCGGCTGTTCCTGGAGAGCCTGCAACAGCAGGTGCCTTTCACCCTGCAATGGGCGCGGCTGTTCTACCTGCACGGCGCCGGGCAGAACCCCAACAGCCTGCTGGCCGCCCTAGACCGGGCGATCGATGCCGGCGATGCGGTGTTCGACATGTCCGCCGGCGAACAGCTGCGCGATTACCTGGCCATCGAGGACGCCGCCGCCAGCCTTGCGGCGCTGCTGCAACGGCGGGAATTTTCCGGGGTGGTCAACTGTTCCAGCGGCCAGCCGATATCGGTTCGCGCGCTGGTCGAGCAGCGAGTGCGCGAGCGCGGCTCGATGATCCGCCTGAACCTGGGGCATTACCCCTATCCCGCCCATGAACCCATGGCGTTCTGGGGGGCGAACGAGCGCCTGCAACAACTATTGGGAGCAGAACATGGGGCATGAGTTGTATCGGGTCATGGACCTGCCGGTGCTGCAGAACCGCACCTTCGCCGATGCGCACAGCGCCAGGGCCTCGGCCTGTGCCGACATGGTGCTGGTGCAGGACGAGAAGAGCGGCCTGATCTTCAACCAGGCCTTCGATCCCGACAAGCTGAGCTACGACAGCGACTACCAGAACGAGCAGGCCCACTCGGCGCAGTTCCAGCGTCACCTGCAGGATGTCGAGGGCATCATCGCCCGGCATTTCAAGGACCGCGAGCTGATCGAGGTTGGTTGCGGCAAGGGCTATTTCCTCGAACTGCTGCGCGAGCGGGGCTACCGCATCACCGGCATCGACCCGGCCTACGAGGGCGATAACGCCGATGTGATCAAGGCGCCTTTTACCCGTGGCCTGGGCCTGTCGGCCGATGCCGTGGTATTGCGCCATGTGCTGGAACATATCGCCGACCCGCGGGCGTTCCTGGCGGAGATGGCCGAGGCCAACCAGGGTGGGCAGATCTACATCGAAGTGCCGTGCTTCGACTGGATCGTCGAGCATCGCGCCTGGTTCGATGTGTTCTACGAGCATGTGAACTACTTCCGCCTGGATGACCTGCGGCGGATGTTCGGCACCGTGCATGAAGCCGGCCACCTGTTCGGCGGCCAGTACCTGTATGTGGTGGCCGACCTCGGCACCCTGCGCGAGCCGGGCGAGACACCGGTCGCGCGCCTGGAAATGCCGCTGGATTTCACCGCCAGCATCGAGCGCGCCAAGCAGATCATCCAGGCGCAGCCCGAGGCGGGCTCGGCGATCTGGGGAGCGTCGTCCAAGGGCGTGATCTATTCGCTGTTCCTGCAGCGCGCGGGCGTTTCGGTGGACCAGGTGGTGGATATCAATCCGGCCAAGCAGGGCCGTTATCTGCCCCTGAGCGGCGCCCGTGTGTCGTCCCCCGAAGAGGTCATGGCGAGCTTGCCCGAGGGCGCCAACCTGTTCGTGATGAACTCCAACTATCTCGACGAAATCAAGCGCATGACCGATGGGCGTTATGTCTATCACGCGGTCGACAGCGCTTCGTTCAAATGACGTTTATTGAGACCCGACCATGACCGACAACAGCATCATCCAAGCCTTCGAAGCCGAGTGCCAGGAACAGGTCCGCGCCCAGGGCGAAGACCAGAAACTCAAGGGCCTGGCGCGCGACTTCTTCAACGAGTCCGCCGGCCACAAGTACAGCTATCACTTCTCCTGGATGGGCCGCCCGATCATCCAGTTGCCCCAGGACATGATGGCCATGCAGGAGATCATCTGGCGGGTCAAGCCGGACCTGGTGATCGAATGCGGCATCGCCCACGGCGGCTCGATCATCTACTACGCCTCGCTGCTCGAACTGCAGGGCCACGGCGAAGTGCTGGGCATCGACCTGGATATCCGCGCCCATAACCGCGAAGCCATCGAAAGCCATCCGATGAGCAAGCGCATCAAGATGATCGAAGGTTCGAGCATCGATCCGGCGATTGCCGAGCAGGTGCGTGCCGCGGCCGCGGGCAAGAAGGTCATCCTGGTCCTGGACTCCAACCACACCCACGAGCACGTGCTCGAAGAACTGCGCCTGTATGCGCCGCTGGTGTCGGTGGACAGCTACTGCGTAGTGATGGACACCGTGGTCGAGGACATGCCGGCGGACTTCTTCCCGGACCGTCCATGGGGCCCAGGCGACAACCCGAAAACCGCGGTCTGGGCCTACCTGGAAGAGAACCGCGACTTCGAGATCGACTACCAGATGCAGAACAAGCTGCTGATCACCGTGGCGCCGGATGGGTATCTGCGTCGCGTTCGTTGAATTCAATGGTTTGCAGGTAACAGCACTTTGCCGGTTGTGGGGAAACACTGATGCAGGTTCAAGACAAGGCTCAAAACACTAGCGCACCGTTGAGCGAGCGTTTCACGCTGGTGGTGATGTCCCACAATCGCAAGGCGTTCTTGCGCCGCACCTTGCAGTACTACAGCACCTACCCCTGCAAGATCCTGGTGCTGGACTCTTCGCTGCACGCCGACGAAAGCCTGGCCGCGCAGTTCCCCCAGGTCGACTATCGGCATCTGCCGCAGTACACCTACAAGGGCCTGCAGGACAAGCTCACCTACGGTGTCGGGCAGGTGACGACGCCGTACATGGTGTTTGCCGCCGACGACGACTTCCTGCTCCATGGCGCGCTGACCGAGTCGGTGGAGTTTCTCGAAGCCAACCCCGACTACGGCCTGTGCCATGGCTACGGGATGATGTATCTGGCCCGCGCTGCCGAGGTGAACTACTACCGGCGCGATTGCCGGGTGATCGAGGACTACGCCTCGGACGATGCCGGCGAGCGGGTCATGGCGTTCATGAGCCATTTCCTACCGCCGTTCTACGCGGTGACCCGCACCGACCTGCTGCAACAGTGGTACAGCCTGCTGCCGCCGGGGACCAGTTTCGAATGGCAGGAAATCGGCCATACCTTCTTCCTGCTGGCCTCGGCCAAGGCGCGGATCCTGCCGATCCCGTTCGCCGTGCGGGAAGTCAACTACAACGCCTCGGAGCACAACACCGATGTGTTGACGGTGCTGACCTACGGCGACGCCAAGTCGGTGGCCCAGCGCGAGGCGTTCGCCGGCTTCCTGGCGTCGTTGCCCACCGGCTTGAGCGCCCAGGGGCCGCAGCAGGTCAAGCAACTGGCCCTGGACAGCTTCAGGGCCATGGCCGAGTGCCTGCTCACCGGGCGCTCGCTCAATGGCAAGATGATTTTCCGTTCGGCCTGGGTCGAGCCCGGGGCCGAGCCGGTGCGTTCGTTCGGCCCGGAACAGTTCGTCGAGATGCCGTTCTACAACAAGCCGATGTTCGACCTGTTGACCGAGTTCGAATTCCTCATGCATGCGATGCCGGCTGGCCGCCTGCAACTTCTGGAACTCGAAGGCGTGCTGCTCAAGCAGCAGCAACTGATGCAGGTGCAACCCAACGACACCGACCGTACCCTGCGCAGCCGCTTGTGGGAGGCGCTGTCGTGCAACCTGTTCAACCTTGAGGTGGTCCAGCGTCTGGCGTCTTCATTGCAAGGCTCTGAGGAACAGGAGGATGTCCGCAAGCTGCAGGCCTGGGCCGAGCGCCTGGCGGCGGTGCCTTTCCAGGACGGCCCGGGGCTGCTGGAGAACATGCCTTCGGGGCGCCTGCTGAAGTGGCTGGAGGCGCGCAACCCCGAGGCGCAGCAGCTCAAGTCGATCAACGAGCACCTGGCCCGGCACAACGGCGGGCCGAGCTTCGGCATCCTGCTGCTCGACCTCGACGCGGACATGGTCAAGTTGCAGGCGACCTTCGACAGCCTGGTCAACGGCCATTGCCGGTCTTTCCAGGTGGTGGTCTTCACCACGGGCGACCTGCCGGCGACCACTACCGCCCAGGACACCGTGCATTTCGTCAAGGTCAGCACCAGCAACTATGTGGAGCGGATCAACCAGGTCGCGGCGCAATCTTCCCGTGACTGGTTGCTCCTGGCCCGTGCCGGCGAGCGTTTCACTGCCAGCGGCCTGCTGCGCGCCAGCCTGGAACTGCTCGGCGCCGAAGGGTGCCGCGCGGTGGCCATGGACGAAATCCACTACGGCGCCGATGGCGCGCTGAAGGATGTGTTCCGCCCGGGCGTCAACCTCGACCTGCTGCAAAGCGTGCCGGAGATGATGGCCGGTCACTGGCTGATTCGCCGGGATGTGCTGGTGGCCGCCGGTGGTTATTCGACGGCCTTTCCACAGGCCATGGAATACGACCTGCTGCTGCGCCTGATCGAAGACGGCGGGCTGGCCGGCCTGGCCCATCTGGCCGAGCCGCTGTTGCTCGGCCAGGCCGCAGAGGCGCAGGAGAACACCCAGTACAGCCAGGCGTTGACCCGTCATCTGGGCAACCGTGGCTACCGGGCCCAGGTCAGCGCGGCGCAGCCCGGGGTCTATCAGATCAACTATGGCCATGGCGAACGTCCGCTGGTCTCCATCATCCTGCGCAGCGAGGACAACCTGGAGCAGCTGCAGCCTTGCCTGGTCAGCGTGCTGCAACGCACGCGCTACCAGCGCTACGAAGTGGTCATCGCCGACAACCATAGCCAGTCCGAAGAGCTGGCCAGCTGGCTCGCCAGCCTGGAGCAGAAGGGCGATCGCATCCGCGTGCTGCGCAGCCCGCAGCGCCTGAGCGTTGCGGCGCTGTACAACGCGGCGAGCCAGGAGGCCCGGGGCGACTACCTGGTGCTGCTGGCGGCCGACGGCGAAGTGGTCAATGCCGACTGGATGGAGAGCCTGCTCAATCAGGCGCAGCGTCCGGAAGTGGGGATCGTCGGCGCGCGCCTGGTGGACGCCAAGGGTGGGACCACCTCGGCTGGCCTGGTTCTCGGGCTGAACGAGCATCTGGGGGCGGCGTTCGCCGGTGAACCGAAAGGCGCCAGCGGCTACCTGAACGGCTTGCTCGCCGAGCAGAACTATTCGGCGGTCTCCGGGGCCTGCCTGATGATTCGCAAGGACGTCTACAACGCCGTCGGTGGCCTGGACGAAGAGCATTTCGCCGAGGCATTCGCTGATGTCGACCTGTGCCTGAAGGTGGCCGATGCCGGGCTGTTGACGGTCTGGACTCCGCAGGTGCAGATCCTCCATCCGGGCCTCCTGGCGGACGATACCCAGGCCGCGGCGGCGCTGCGTGACAAATGGCAGGCCCGCTTCGAACACGATGTGGCCTACAACCAGAACCTGAGCCGGACCGGCAAGGGCTTCATTCCTGGCGCTCCTGCCAGTGTCGACTGGGCACAGCTGCTTGCATAAGCCCGGCTGACAGGAAAAAGGACTCAAGACATGTTCAACGGCAAATCGATTTTCATCTCCGGCGGCACCGGTTCGTTCGGGCGCAATTTCATCCGGCGTCTGCTGGAGCAATACCAGCCCAAGCGGGTGGTGGTGTTCTCCCGTGATGAGCTGAAGCAGTACGAAATGCAGCAGACCTTCAATGCGCCCTGCATGCGTTATTTCCTCGGCGACGTGCGCGATGTCGAGCGTCTGCGCCAGGCCATGCGCGGGATCGACTATGTGGTGCACGCCGCGGCCCTGAAGCAGGTGCCGGCGGCGGAGTACAACCCCACCGAGTGCATCCGCACCAACGTCAATGGCGCGGAAAACATCATCGCCGCGGCCATCGACAACGGCGTGAAGAAAGTCATTGCCCTGTCCACCGACAAGGCGGCCAGCCCGGTCAACCTGTATGGCGCGACCAAGCTGCTGTCGGACAAGCTGTTCGTCGCGGCGAACAATATCGCCGGCGACCAGCAGACCCGTTTTGCCGTGGTGCGCTACGGCAACGTGGCCGGTTCCCGGGGTTCGGTGGTGCCGTTCTTCAGCAAGCTGATCGCCGAAGGCGCCCGCGAGCTGCCGATCACCGACGCGCGCATGACCCGTTTCTGGATCACCCTGGATCACGGGGTGCAGTTCGTGCTCGACAGCTTCTCGCGTATGCATGGCGGTGAAGTCTTCGTGCCGAAGATTCCGTCGATCCGGATCGTCGACCTGGCGCGGGGCATGGCGGAACACCTGCCGCACAAGCAGGTGGGCATTCGTCCGGGGGAAAAACTCCACGAGCTGATGGTGCCGCTGGATGACGCGCGCATGACCCTGGAGTTCACCGATCACTACACCATCCAGCCGTCGATCCGCTTTACCAACGTCAATGTCGACTTTGCCGTGGACGGTCTGGGCGAGCGGGGGCGGCCGGTGGACGAGCAATTCGAATACCGCTCCGACACCAATCCGCATTTCCTCTCGGTGGGCCAGATCGCCGAGCTGCATGCCGGGCTGTCGGCATGATTCCCTACGGGCGCCAGAGCCTTGACCAGGCGGACATCGATGCAGTGGTCGCGGTGCTGCAGTCCGACTGGCTGACCCAAGGGCCGACCATCGAACGTTTCGAGCAGGCCATGGCCGCTCGCTGCGAAGCCGGCCATGGGGTGGCGGTGTGCAATGCCACGGCGGCCTTGCACATCGCCTGCCTGGCCGCCGGGCTGGGGCCGGGAGACCGGTTGTGGACCACGCCCAATACCTTCCTGGCCTCGGCCAACTGTGGACGTTACTGCGGCGCCGAGGTGGACTTCGTCGATATCGACCCGCATACCTGGAACATGGATGCCCGGGCGCTGGCGCACAAGCTGGAGGCCGCCGAACGCACGGGCGGCCTGCCCAAGGTGGTGGTGGCGGTGGCGTTTTCCGGGCAGAGCTGCGACATGCGGACCATGTCGCAGCTGGCGCAACGTTATGGCTTCGTGCTGATCGAGGATGCCTCCCACGCGGTGGGCGCCTCCTATGCCGGGCGGCCGGTAGGCTGTGGCGAATTTGCCGCGATGACGGTGTTCAGCTTTCATCCGGTGAAAATCATCACCAGCGCCGAGGGCGGCATGGTCCTGACCAACAGCCCGCAGCTGGCGGACCATCTGCGGCGCTTGCGCAGCCACGGCATGACCCGCGACCCGGCGCACATGACCGAGCCCAGCCACGGCCCCTGGTACTACCAGCAGACCGAGCTGGGTTTCAATTACCGCATCACCGACCTGCAGGCGGCCCTGGGTTTGTCCCAGCTGGACAAGCTCGACGCTTTCATCGCCCGGCGCCGACACCTGGCGGCCCGATATGAGCGCCTGCTGGCCGATCTGCCGCTGACCCTGCCGCAGGCTCAGGAGCAAGCGCAGTCGGCATGGCACCTGTACGTGGTGCGCTTGCAACCCGAGCGCATCCGCCGCTCCCATCGCGAGGTGTTCGAGGCATTGCGCGAGGCCGGGGTCGGGGTCAATCTGCATTACATCCCGGTGCACCTGCAGCCTTACTACCGCGACCAGGGATTCGCCGCGGGGGATTTCCCCGAGGCCGAACGCTACTACGCCGAGGCCATCAGCCTGCCGCTGTTTCCGGCGCTGGACGATGAGCAACAGACGTATGTGGTCGAGCAATTGCGCCAGCTTATCCAGGAGCCCGCCCAGCCTTGAGTGCCATCGCGATCATTCCCGCCCGTGGCGGCAGCAAACGCATAGCACGCAAGAACCTCAAGCCGTTCGACGGCGTGCCGATGATTGCCCGCTCGATTGCGACGGCACTGCGTTCCGGGTTGTTCGATCAGGTACTGGTCAGTACCGACGATCCGCAGATCGCCGAGCTGGCCAAGGCCAGCGGCGCCAGGGTGCCGTTCATGCGTCCGGCCGAGCTGGCGGACGATTTCACCGGCACCGGGCCGGTGATCGTGCATGCCTTGAATGCGTTGCGCGAGCGTGGCGAGACCTTCGATTACGCCTGCTGCATTTACGCCACCGCACCCTTGTTGCAACTGCGCTACCTGCGCCAGGGCTTGGCGGCGCTGGAGGCTCATCCTGAAAAGTCCTTCGCCTTTTCCGTGTGCAGCTTCGCTTTCCCGGTGCAGCGAGCCCTGACCCTCGATGAGCAGGGCGCGTTGACTTCGCTTTATCCGGAGTTTCGCAACACGCGCTCCCAGGACCTGCCGCCGGCCTATCAGGATGCCGGGCAATTCTATTGGGGGCGCAGCGAGGCCTGGCTGCGCGGCGACCTGGTGTTTTCCCCGCTCAGCCTGCCGGTGATTTTGCCGCGCCATCTGGTCCAGGACATCGACACCGAGGAAGACTGGCTGCGCGCGGAGTATCTGTACGCGGCGCTGAAGGCCGGTGGAGAACTGGAGTGAGGGTGCTGATCCGTGCTGATGCTTCGCCAGCCATTGGCAGCGGCCATATCGCCCGCTGCCTGACTCTGGCCAGGGCGTTGCGCGAGCAGGGCGCCACAGTGGCGTTCGCTTGCCGAGGCTTGCCCGGACAGCAGCTGGACCGTCTGGCCGAACTGGGTTTCCAGACGTTCGCCCTGCCGGCGAGTTATCCGGGTGAATGCGCGCAGAGCATTGAGGCGCCGTTGCCCTGGCAGGCGGATATCGCCGCCTTGCAGGCAGCGTTGCAGGATCAGCCGCGATTCGATTGGGCACTGGTCGATCACTACGGCCTTGACTGGCAGTGGCAGCAGGCGGCGCGGCAATGGGCACCGCGGATTGCCGCCATCGATGACCTGGCCAATCGACGGCATGCCGTTGATCTGTTGCTCGACCAGAACTTCAGCGGCACGCCCCAGGCCTACGCCGGCCTGATCGACGCTGAGTGTCGGGCGCTGCTGGGGCCGCACTTTGCCTTGCTGCGCGAGGAGTTTCGTTGCCCGCCGATCGCCATTCGCGAGCGAGCGAGTCGGGTGCTGGTGAATTTTGGCGGTTTTGATGCGGCCAGTCAGACATACAAGGCGATGCTGGCCTTGAGTGCATTCGACGACCTGGAAGTGGATTTTGTCGCCGGGGCCGGTAACCCGGCCTGGACGCAGATGCAGGAACTGGCGGCCGGTCGTGGGCATTGGCGTTTGCACGCCTATGTCAGCGACTTTTCCCGCCTGATGGCCGAGGCGGACCTGTTTATCGGTGCCGGCGGCGGTACCAGCTGGGAGCGCGCCGCCCTGGGCCTGCCGACCTTGTGCATCAGCGTGGCTGGCAATCAAGAGGCCAATGCCCGGCTGTTGGCCGAGGCGGGCATGCATGTCTACCTGGGGCCCAGCGAGCAGGTTAGCGCCGAGCAGATCCGCCAGGCGGTCGCGGCGCTCGTCGGCGATTACCCGCTGCGCCAGAGCCTGGCGCAGCGCTCCCGGCAACTGGTGGACGGGCAGGGCGCATCGCGGGTGGCGGCGGCCCTGTTCGAGATGACCCGCAATCCATTGCGCTGTGCCGGAGATGACCCGGCCACCGGCGAATTTACGCGTGAATCGAAGGAAAACCCCAATGACTAGTTTCAAGATCGGCTCGCGCTCGATTGGCGCCGGCTCGCCGCCGTTCATCATTGCCGAGATGAGTGGTAACCATAACCAGTCGCTGGACGTTGCCTTGCAGATCGTCGAGGCGGCGGCCAAGGCCGGCGCCCATGCCCTGAAGTTGCAGACCTATACCGCCGACACCATGACCCTGGACCTGGAGCATGGCGAGTTCTTCATCAAGGATCCGGCCAGTCTCTGGGCCGGTTCCTCGCTGTACGCCCTGTATGAAAAGGCCCACACACCCTGGCAGTGGCACGCGCCGATCTTCGCCCGCGCCAGGGAGCTGGGGATGCTGGCGTTCTCCACGCCGTTCGATGAGAGCGCGGTGGACTTCCTCGAAAGCCTCGACGTGCCGGCCTACAAGATCGCCAGTTTCGAAAACACCGACCTGCCGCTGATTCGTCGGGTCGCGGCCACCGGCAAGCCGCTGATCATTTCCACTGGCATGGCCAGCATCGCCGAGCTGGACGAAAGCGTGCGCGCCGCCCGGGAGGCGGGCTGCAAGGATCTGGTGTTGCTCAAGTGCACCAGTACCTACCCGGCTTCGCCGGAAAACAGCAATATCCTGACCATTCCCCATCTGCGTGAACTGTTCGGCTGCGAGGTCGGTTTGTCCGATCACTCCATGGGCGTCGGGGTTTCGGTGGCCGCCGTGGCGCTGGGCGCCACTGTGGTGGAGAAACACTTCACCCTCGACCGCGCCGCCGGCGGGGTGGATGCGAGTTTTTCCCTGGAACCGGCGGAGCTGCACAGCCTGGTGGTGGAAACCGAACGTGCCTGGCAGGCCCTGGGCCAGGTGCGTTACGGCGCGACCGAGGCCGAGCGGCAATCGGTGCTGTACCGCCGTTCCCTCTATGTCACCCGCGATATGGCAGCAGGGGAGGTGTTCAGCCGCGATAACCTCAGGGCCATCCGTCCGGGCCTGGGGCTGGCCCCCAAGCACATCGACGCGGTCCTCGGGCGTTGCGCGCGCCAGGCCCTCAAGCGCGGTACCGCACTGGATTGGGCATTTGTCGAATAGCCGTTTGTATGGCTGATTCGGCAAAATAGCGTGACCTGCGAGTCATAACGCGCATCTTCACTGTATTGTATTGACCGGGGAGATGGCGCCTGGCCGGTAAACGGTGCAGTGATAGCCCTCTATTTCTTCCCGCTGTCGCCCGTCAGGGGCGCCAGATGTCTGTTTGTCGGCAGCCCCGGTCCCGGTGGTCGGGGTATTCAGCTGTTTATTATTGGGAAGCCGTAATGATTGGCATAAAGAGCATTGCGAGCTACGTGCCTGTAGCCGGCGTAGACAATTACGCACAAGGTGCAAAATTCGATAAGGATGAAGAGTTCATCCTGGGCAAGATCGGTTCGGCCTTCCTGCCGCGCAAAGACGCCACGCAGGAAACCTCGGACCTGTGTGTCGAAGCAGTCAATGCGCTGTTCGCCAACAACCCGCAACTGTCGCGCGAGTCGATCGACGCGTTGATCGTCGTCACCCAGAACGGCGACGAAGAAGGCCTGCCGCACACCGCCGCCATCGTCCAGGACAAGCTGGGCCTGCCGACTAACGTCGCGGCCTTCGATATTTCCCTGGGCTGCTCCGGTTATGTCTATGGCATCTACGCGCTCAAGGGCTTCATGGAAGCCGCGGGCCTGAAGAACGGCCTGCTGGTCACCGCCGACCCTTACTCGAAGATCGTCGATCCGGAAGACCGCAACACCACCATGCTGTTCGGCGATGCGGCGACCGCTACCTGGATGGGCGAAGACGCTCCCTGGCAGCTGGGCAAGGCCAAGTTCGGTACCGACGGTTCCGGCGCTCCGCACCTGAAAGTCACCGATGGGGTGTTTTTCATGAATGGCCGCCAGGTGTTCAACTTTGCCCTGCTGAAAGTCCCGGCGCACTTGAACGAGCTGCTGGATGAGTCCGGCCTGAAGGCTGAGCAGATCGATGCGTTCTGTATCCACCAGGGCAGTGCGGCGATCGTCGATGCCGTGGCGCGCCGTTTCGAAGGCGAGCCGGAGAAGTTCATCAAGGACATGGTCGAGACCGGTAACACCGTGTCGTCGAGCATTCCGCTGCTGCTGGAAAAGCACGTGCTCGAGTCGACGTGGCAACGTGTGGCCCTGAGTGGCTTCGGTGTAGGGCTTTCCTGGGGCTCGGCGATTATCTATCGCCCATGAGTTGATCCCGTGGCATCCAAAAATAGCGCCCAGGGTGTACCCTGAGCGCTATTTTTTTTGCATGAAGATAGGCGAGACAGCATGAGCGAAAGCTTCGAGGGCAATGCCCAGGCAATACAGGCTCGCTGGCCACGACTGCTCGAGCGGTTGCTGGCGGAGGACAGTGCTGCATTGCAGGCGGATCTGGTCGAAGGGCTGGATTCTACCTTGAGTATTTCCGGCATTCAGCTCACCAGCCGCCACGACCGTACGGCGGAAGCCCGAGCCCAGGCGGCGAGCCTGCCGGCCGACAGCCCGGTGATCCATTTGTACGGTACCGGCTTGGGCGACTTGCAGCAGATACTGCTGGAAAACCCGGCGCTGCAACGTTTGCAGGTGCATATCCTGAACGGCGCGGTGTTTGCGTTGGTGCTGCAATTGCTCGATCAGCAGGCCTGGTTGAACGATCCTCGAGTCGAACTGGGTTATGCCGGCGATCTGGCGGAAATCCAGTTGCCGTTCTTTGCCTTGCCCTCCGAGCTGGTGTTGGCGGATGACTACAACGCCAAGATCCGCGATCGCCTGGTCAGCGAGGTGCACCTGGCCTTCAATAACCGTGACTTCGTGGTCGATTCCCCGGAGGTTGCCCAACGCCTGCAATCGAGTGCCGAGCTGGTGGCCAGTGACAGTGACGTGGCGCAGTTGTTCGGCACCCAACTGGGGCGCGAGATCTTCGTGATTGCCACCGGGCCGAGCCTGGAGCGGCATTTCGAGCGCTTGCGCGAGATTCGCGCCCAGGCCCAGCGCCCTCTGCTTATCTGTGTCGATACCGCTTACCGGCCGCTACTCAAGCAGGGGATCGAGCCGGATATCGTGGTCAGCATCGATCACCGGATTTCCGGCCTGCACCTGCCGCCAGAAAAATCGGCAGCCATCACCCTGGTCTATCTGCCGATGGTCGATCCGCAGATTCTGACGCTCTGGCAGGGGCCGCGGTATGTCGGGTATTCCGCCAGCCCGATTTACACGCGGATGCGCGAGCAACTGCCCAAGGCGCAGCTGTATGTCGGTGGCAGCGTGATTCATCCTGCGGTGGACCTGGCGGTGAAAATGGGCGCCGAGCAGGTCACCTTGTTCGGTGCCGACTTTGCCTTCCCGATGAACAAGACCCATGCCGGCTGGCTCGACGGTGAGCTGGGGCCGCAGCTGGGCGCGGCCAGGCACTGGGTGCTGGACGGCCATGGCCAGCGGGTCAGGACCCAGCTCAATTTCCGCAGCTACCTGTGCGAACTGGAACGTTTTATCGCCGGTCATCCGCGGGTGCGCTTCTATAACAGCAGTCGGGACGGGGCGATGATTGCCGGGACGACCTACCATCCGGAGTTCAGCCAATGAGCGCGATCGAGGGGCTGATCGCCCGCTTGCAGCAATGCGCCGAGGGCTTTCGCCTGGGGCACGATGTCGAGACGGCCATGACCATGGTCCAGTTGATGGGGGCGATCCAGCCGGTGATCGATACCGCGCCGCAAGAGCAGCGCCAGGACTGGGAGGCGTTGCTTGGCCTGATGTTCGAATGCCAGCAAGGGCAAAACTGGCTGGCCCTGGCCGACTACCTGCAATACGAATGCGTTGAAGTGCTGCGTTCCCTCTCTGCCAGCTGAAACATTCCCTGCCTGCCCGGGCGATCTCCGCGCCCGGGCCCTCTCCGGCATTTTCCTGGCGCCATTTTTCTACCCTTGAAAATCGTCAAGCCCTTGATTTACGAGGGATGGCACGCTGATGGCAAAATTTTTTGAAAATCCCCTAAAGCAACTTGCATTGCCGACGATAACTATTACGAAGGTTCTCTAGGCCATACCCGGCGGTTGCCAGGGCCGGAAGCCGCAGTACCCAACCAACGAGGAATTCGTCATGGCTTTAACAGTAAACACTAACGTCACATCGTTGAACGTTCAGAAGAACCTGAACCGTGCTTCCGACGCTCTGTCGACTTCGATGACTCGCCTGTCTTCCGGCCTGAAAATCAACAGTGCAAAAGACGACGCCGCCGGCCTGCAAATCGCTACCCGTATGACTTCGCAGATCCGCGGTCAGACCATGGCGATCAAAAACGCCAACGACGGTATCTCCATCGCTCAGACCGCTGAAGGCGCGATGCAGGAATCCACCAACATTCTGCAACGTATGCGCGAACTGGCTCTTCAATCGCGAAACGACTCCAACGGTACCGCTGACCGTGTTGCACTGAACAAAGAATTCGCTTCGATGTCGGACGAGCTGACTCGTATCGCCAAATCGACCAACCTGAACGGCAAGAACCTGATCGACGGCAGTGCTGGCACCATGACCTTCCAGGTCGGTTCCAACACCGGTGCTACCAACCAGATCACCATCACTCTGGCCAGCGGCTTCGACGCTGCAACCCTGAGCGTAGGTTCTGCAACCATCGCCATCACCGGTAACAGCAGCGCCACCGCTGAAGCCAGCACCAAGGCTTCGATCGATGCAATCGAAAAGGCCCTGGCAACCATCAACTCCAGCCGTGCTGACCTCGGTGCTGCACAAAACCGTCTGACCAGCACCATCTCCAACCTGCAGAACATCAACGAAAACGCCAGTGCTGCACTGGGTCGCGTACAAGATACCGACTTCGCTGCTGAAACTGCGCAGATGACCAAGCAGCAGACTCTGCAACAAGCTTCCACCGCAGTTCTGGCTCAGGCCAACCAACTGCCGTCCGCTGTACTGAAACTGCTTCAGTAATAGCTGGCTAAGCTTTGGCGGGGGAGTGCGCTGGTCGTGCTCTCTCGCTTTTTACTTTAAGAGGTGATGGACATGGATATGAGCGTGAAGCTGAACTTGTCTTATCCAGCGGCCAAGCCGGCAACGCCTGTTGCTGACAAGCCTGTGGAGAAGCCTCAAGCGGACGTTGTGGCGCTGCCGACTGTCAAGGAAGAGAGTAAGGGCGGGCAAACCGAGCGGGACAAACTGAAAATGGCCATTCAGGAAATTGAAAAGTTTGTGCAATCGGTCAAGCGTAACCTGGAATTCTCGATCGACGAGCCTTCTGGCAAGGTCGTCGTCAAGGTCATTGCCAGTGACTCCGGTGAGGTGATCCGTCAGATCCCCAACGAAGAAGTCCTGAAGTTGGCCAATAGTTTGAATGATGCGAGCAGCCTGTTGTTCAGCGCTAAAGTCTGACAGCTGGCATGAAATTTGTTGCTATGTTCTTTTGGGCGTTGTAATGGTCAAAAGACCGGCGACACACTGAAGGGAGATCTCCATGGCAAGTCCAATTCTACCGGGTACCGGTCTAGGCTCCGGCCTCGATACCGGTGCTATCGTCAAAGCCTTGGTGAACGCTGACAAAGCACCCAAGCAAGGTCAGATCGACCGGGGAACTGCGACCAACACCGCAAGCATCTCCGGCATCGGCACCTTGAAATCCTTGTTGTCGACCTTTCGGACCACCATTACCGAACTCAGCAGCAAGACCAATCCGCAATTTCCCGGCTATGCCGCCACTACTTCCGACAGCAAGTATGTAACGGCGGTCGCTGGCAATACCGCGGTCAATGGCAACTATGTTGTCGATGTACAGAATCTCGCGACTTCCTCGAAAGTCGCCAGTGCTGCCTTCGCTGGCGGTACTACAAGTGCTATTCCGACTGGTACCCTCAAAATCAGTCAAAACGGCGCTAACTACAATCTCGATATAAAAGCTGGCGCTACCTTGCAGTCGGTGCGTGACTCGATCAACGCCGATGCATCGCTCAAGGGCGCAGGTATCAGCGCGAACATCGTGACCGACTCCTTTGGGTCGCGTCTGGTGGTGGGGTCGACCACTACCGGTGCGGGGTCCGATATTTCTCTTAGTGGTATTGCCGGTCTGGAAATCGACGGCAGCAATGTCGTTGGCACTTCCGGTTCGCCAATGACCGCCACTTCTGCGGGCTCCATTGGTGCCCTGGCGGTGGATGCCAAGTTCACCGTCGACGGCATGGCGCTGACCAGCAAGAGCAACTCGGTGGACAAGGCGGTTTCCGGGATGACCTTCAACCTGGTCGCCAAGGGCACTTCGACCATTACCGTCGCGGCCAACACCGACGGCTTGAAGGCTTCGATCCAGAAGTTCGTCGATGCCTACAACGCGGTGGCCAACAGCGTTACCGCGCTGACCAAGCCGTCCCTGGATGACAATGGCAAGCTGACCATCCCGGCACAGCTGACCGGCGACTCGTTGCCGCGCTCGATTCTGGCGGCTATTCGTGCGCCGCTGTCGGAAGTCGGATCTGGCGACAAACTGACCGTTCTGTCGCAGTTGGGGATAACCACCAACCAGAAGACCGGTGCCCTGGACTTCGACTCCACCAAGTTCACCGCGGCGATGAACGACAAAAAGCTCGGTGGCGAGGTGCAGACCCTGTTCACCGGCGAAAACGGCCTGCTGAGCCGCATGGACGACGCCATCAAGCCTTTTGCCCAGACCGGCGGTGTTCTCGATCAGCGCAAGACTGAGCTGGACAAGGCCAAGGCCAAGCTGACCTTGGATCAGGAGGCCCTGGATCGTCGTATCGAGACCCTGACGGCGGTGCTGACCAAGAAGTACAACGACATGGACACCCTGGTGGGCAAGTTGAAAGCCACCGCGAGCAACATCACCTCGATGTTCGAGGCGTTGGCTGCGCAACAGAAAGGCTGATTGATACTAGGCGCCAAAAGCCCGGCAACGTTTCTAGCGTTCCGGGCTTTTGGCTTTTGATCTAAAGTTTTTTGACGCCAGGTCGATACGCTGGTTATACGAACCCTTGAGTTTTGATGAGGTAGAACATGAATCCGATGTTAGCCCTTCGGCAATACCAGAAGATTGGTGCCCAGGCGCAGACTTCCGAAGCCAGCCCCCATCGTCTGGTGCAGATGCTGATGGAAGGCGGTCTGGATCGTATCGCCCAGGCCAAGGGGGCGATGGAGCGCAAGGATATTCCCGGCAAGGGTGTGTTCATCAGCAAGGCCATCGGCATTATCGGCGGCTTGCGCGAAGGGCTCGATCTGGAAAACTCGCTCGACACCCTGGGTGATCTGGACGGCTTGTACACCTACATGATGACGCGCCTCACCGAGGCGAACATCAAGACCGATCCAAAGATTCTCGACGAGGTCGCCGATCTGCTGCGCACCGTCAAGGAAGGCTGGGACGCCATCGCTGCGCCGGGTCCGCAGTTCTAAGGAGATCACCATGAGTCTTGTATTGCAGCGCATCGAAGAAACCCGTGAAGCACTGGTTGCCGCCCTGGCCGAGCGTAACTGGGAAGCGATCGGTCAGTTGGATCTGGCCTGCCGTTCCTGCATGGAAGACATCTTGAGTGAAGCTCCGGAAGATGAAGCCGCGTTACGCGAGAATCTGCAGGAGCTGCTGGGGGTTTATCGGCAGCTTCTTGAGGTGACGACAGGGGAGCGTCAGGCAATAGTCGACGAGATGTCGCAGATCCATCAAGCACAGAACGCGGCAAAGGTTTACCATCTGTTCGGTTAATTAACCCCTAAGTTAATCCGAATCCAGTGCGCCATAAATTTGACTGTGCACGCTTTTTTGACTTAACTAGTGGCTGTTTTCAGATTTCAGACGTCTATCAGGCTCAAAATGCCTACAAGCGTCTAGCTTGCCCTGATTCCGGGCATTGAGTTGACTAGGGAAGTTGCTATTGCATGTGGCGTGAAACCAAAATTCTGCTGATTGATGACGATAGCGTCCGCCGCCGCGACCTGGCGGTGATTTTAAATTTTCTTGGCGAAGAAAATTTACCCTGCGGTAGCCATGACTGGCAGCAGGCTGTCGGCTCATTGTCATCAAGTCGTGAAGTAATCTGTGTCCTCATTGGGACTGTAAATGCTCCTGGTGCACTCCTGGGCCTGTTAAAGACACTCTCAACCTGGGATGAGTTCCTTCCAGTTTTGTTAATGGGCGATAATTCTTCCATTGACCTGCCGGAAGACCAGCGTCGTCGAGTGCTTTCCACCCTGGAAATGCCACCCAGCTACAGCAAGTTGCTCGATTCTCTGCATCGCGCCCAGGTCTATCGTGAAATGTACGATCAGGCCCGCGAGCGCGGTCGCCATCGTGAGCCCAACCTCTTTCGCAGTCTGGTCGGCACCAGCCGGGCGATCCAGCATGTCCGGCAGATGATGCAGCAAGTGGCCGATACCGACGCCAGCGTGCTGATCCTCGGCGAGTCCGGGACAGGCAAGGAAGTGGTTGCGCGTAACCTGCACTATCACTCCAAGCGTCGCGAGGCGCCGTTCGTGCCGGTCAACTGTGGCGCGATTCCGGCCGAGTTGCTGGAGAGCGAACTGTTCGGCCACGAGAAGGGCGCCTTCACCGGGGCCATCACCAGCCGTGCCGGGCGTTTCGAGTTGGCCAACGGCGGCACCCTGTTCCTCGACGAAATCGGCGACATGCCGCTGCCGATGCAGGTCAAGCTGTTGCGCGTGCTGCAGGAGCGTACCTTCGAGCGTGTGGGCAGCAACAAGACCCAGAGCGTCGACGTGCGGATCATCGCCGCGACTCACAAGAACCTCGAAAGCATGATTGAGGTCGGCAGTTTCCGCGAAGACTTGTACTACCGCCTGAACGTGTTCCCGATCGAAATGGCGCCGCTGCGTGAGCGGGTGGAAGACATTCCGCTGCTGATGAACGAGTTGATCTCGCGCATGGAGCACGAGAAGCGCGGTTCGATCCGCTTCAACTCCGCGGCGATCATGTCGCTCTGCCGTCATGGCTGGCCGGGCAACGTCCGCGAACTGGCCAACCTTGTGGAGCGCATGGCGATCATGCATCCCTACGGCGTTATCGGCGTGGTCGAGTTGCCGAAGAAATTCCGCTATGTCGACGACGAAGACGAGCAACTGGTGGACAGCCTGCGCAGCGACCTGGAAGAGCGGGTGGCGATCAATGGCCACACGCCGGACTTCGCCGCCACCGCCATGCTGCCGCCGGAAGGCCTGGACCTGAAGGACTACCTCGGTGGTCTGGAGCAGGGCCTGATCCAGCAGGCGCTCGACGACGCCAACGGCATTGTCGCGCGGGCTGCGGAGCGCCTGCGTATTCGCCGCACCACGCTGGTGGAAAAAATGCGCAAGTACGGCATGAGCCGTCGCGAGGGTGATGAACAGGCGGATGATTGACGCCTGTTTTTTAACCTGTTGAAAACCGGGCGGTTTTTTTTCGGCACGGGTATTGCTAAGTCTCTCTCAACGTTCCGTTTAACTGACGGTCAGCCACGCGAGAGAGCACGATGCCCCAAGCCGCCCAGATGTCTCCTGTTCCTGAAACCCAGGGGCAATCGTCGTCCGTAGAGCAGGCAAGCCGGCTTGGCCTTGAGCAGGCGTTCGCCTTGTTCAACCAGATGTCGAGCCAGCTTACCGACTCCTACAGCATGCTTGAGGCTCGGGTGACCGAGCTCAAGGGCGAACTGGCCGTGGTCAGCGCCCAGCGCATGCAGGAGCTGGCGGAAAAAGAGCGCCTGGCCAACCGTCTGCAAAACCTCCTCGATCTGTTGCCTGGCGGCGTCATCGTCATCGACGCCCAGGGCATTGTCCGCGAAGCCAACCCTGCCGCCTGTGACCTGCTGGGCCTGCCTCTCGAAGGCGAGCTGTGGCGACATGTGATCGCCCGTTGCTTCGCGCCACGGGAAGACGACGGCCATGAAATTTCCCTGAAGGATGGACGGCGGCTATCGATCGCCACCCGTTCTCTGGATGCCGAGCCAGGCCAGCTGGTGCTGCTCAACGATCTGACTGAAACCCGTCACTTGCAAGATCAACTGGCCCGTCATGAGCGCCTGTCGTCCCTTGGGCGCATGGTGGCGTCCCTGGCGCATCAGATTCGTACGCCGTTGTCCGCCGCGCTGTTGTACGCCAGCCACCTCACCGAGCAGGAACTGCCCGTCGCCACCCAGCAGCGCTTTGCCGGGCGGCTGAAGGAGCGACTGCATGAACTGGAGCATCAGGTCCGCGACATGCTGGTGTTCGCCCGGGGCGAGCTGCCGCTGACCGATCGCGTGACGCCCAAGGCGCTGCTGCAGTCGCTGCAGGCGGCGGCCCTGACCCATGTGCAGGACGTGCCCGTGCGCTGGCAGTGCGACAGCCATGCCGGCGAGTTGCTGTGCAACCGCGACACGCTGGTGGGGGCGGTGCTCAACCTGATCGAGAACGCCATCCAGGCCAGTGCCGGCCAGGTGCGCCTGAAAGTCCATATCTATACCCGTGGCAACAGCTTGCGGCTGTGTGTCAGCGATAGTGGCAGTGGTATCGATGCTGCGGTGCTGGCGCGCCTGGGTGAGCCGTTTTTCACCACCAAGGCCACGGGAACCGGCCTGGGGCTGACAGTCGTCAAGGCGGTGGCGCGTGCCCATCAGGGAGAATTGCTGCTGCGCTCGCGTCCTGGGCGCGGTACATGTGCGCTGGTGGTTCTGCCGCTGTTCTCCGGCGCTCAAGGAGTGGAGTGAAGGTAATGGCAATCAAGGTTTTACTGGTTGAAGATGATCGCGCCCTGCGCGAGGCCCTGGCGGATACGCTGCTGTTGGCCGGTCATGACTACGAGGCGGTCGGCAGCGCGGAAGAAGCGCTGGAGGCGGTGTCTGGCGAGTCGTTCAGCCTGGTGGTCAGCGACGTCAACATGCCGGGCATGGACGGTCATCAGTTACTGGGCCTGCTGCGTGCGCGCCAACCGCAATTGCCGGTCTTGCTGATGACCGCCCATGGCGCGGTCGAGCGTGCGGTCGAGGCCATGCGTCAAGGAGCCGCCGACTACCTGGTCAAGCCCTTCGAGCCCAAGGCCCTGCTGGATCTGGTGGCGCGACATGCTCTGGGTTGCCTGGGGGCGGTCGAGGGCGAAGGGCCGGTGGCATTCGAGCCGGCCAGTGCGCAACTGCTCGAACTGGCGGCGCGGGTCGCTCGCAGCGATTCCACAGTGCTGATCTCGGGCGAGTCGGGCACCGGTAAAGAGGTGCTGGCGCGTTACATCCACCAGCAGTCCCATCGCTCCAGCCAGCCCTTTATCGCCATCAACTGCGCAGCGATTCCGGACAATATGCTCGAGGCCACACTGTTCGGTCATGAGAAGGGCTCCTTTACCGGCGCCATCGCTGCCCAGCCCGGCAAGTTCGAACAGGCCGATGGCGGCACCCTGCTGCTGGACGAGATTTCTGAAATGCCCCTGGCCCTGCAGGCCAAGCTGTTGCGGGTGCTGCAGGAACGCGAAGTCGAGCGGGTCGGGGCGCGCAAACCAATTGCCTTGGATATCCGGGTGGTGGCGACCACTAACCGCGACCTGGCCGGCGAAGTGGCGGCGGGGCGGTTCCGGGAAGACCTTTACTATCGGCTGTCGGTATTCCCGCTGGCCTGGCGTCCGCTGCGCGAGCGCACCGCCGATATCCTGCCGCTGGCCGAGCGCCTGCTGGCCAAGCACGTCAATAAAATGAAACACGCTGCCGCCCGGCTGTCCGCCGAAGCGCAGGCGTGCCTGCTCGGCTATCCATGGCCGGGCAATGTGCGCGAACTGGATAACGCCATCCAGCGTGCGCTGATCCTGCAGCAGGGCGGCCTGATCCAGCCGGAAGATTTCTGCCTGGGCGGACCGCTGGCCTGTGCGCCGTTGCCGGCCATGGCGCCCGCCGTGGTAGCGGCGGCGCGTAGTGCGCCGGTGGAGGCCGAGGTGTCGCCGGTCGAGTCGGCGGGGGCCTTGGGCGACGATCTGCGGCGCCGGGAATTCCAGATGATCATCGACACCTTGCGGGCCGAGCGCGGCCGGCGCAAGGAGGCGGCCGAGCGCCTGGGTATCAGCCCGCGTACCTTGCGCTACAAGTTGGCGCAAATGCGCGATGCCGGAATGGATGTCGAGGCGTATCTGTTTGCAACATGAGTCGTTTAAGACTGAAGCCGTGCAGGCTTTTGTTCGGTGTCTCCGCGGAGCTGGCACCCTTGTTGCTAACACCTCACTAACCGCTGCGTGAGTGTCAAAAAATTGCGGGTCGTCGGAGAGAGTAGACCATGAGCCAAGGTATTGAATTTAATCGGTTGATGTTGGACATGCGGGCCATGCAAATGGACGCCATGGCCCAGCCAAAATCGGCCGCGGTGCCGCAGGTGAGCGGCAGCAGTTTTTCCGACATGCTTGGGCAGGCGGTGAACAAGGTCAACGACACTCAGCAGGCATCCAGCCAGCTGGCCAGTGCCTTCGAGATCGGCAAGAGCGGTGTCGACCTGACCGACGTGATGATCTCCTCGCAGAAGGCCAGTGTGTCCTTCCAGGCGTTGACCCAGGTGCGCAACAAGCTGGTTCAGGCGTACCAAGACATCATGCAGATGCCGGTTTAAGGACGAGATTGAGTCATGGCAGAAGCAGTCGCCGATAACGTACCGGCCAAGGCCACTCCGACAGAAGGCAAACCGCCGCTGTTCGGGTTGTCCTTTCTGGAAAACCTCTCCGAGATGACCATGTTGCGTCAGGTTGGCCTCATGGTCGGTCTGGCTGCCAGCGTGGCGATTGGTTTTGCCGTGGTGTTGTGGTCCCAGCAACCCGATTACCGTCCGTTGTACGGCAGCCTTGCCGGCATGGACGCCAAGCAGGTCATGGACACCCTGGCCTCCGCCGACATTCCCTACACCGTCGAGCCCAACTCCGGCGCCTTGCTGGTCAAGGCCGACGACCTACCGCGCGCGCGCCTCAAGCTGGCCGCTGCCGGCGTGGCTCCGGGCGACGGCAATATCGGTTTCGAGATTCTCGATAAAGAGCAGGGCCTGGGCACCAGCCAGTTCATGGAAGCGACCCGTTACCGTCGCGGCCTGGAAGGCGAGCTGGCGCGGACCATTTCCAGCCTGAACAATGTCAAGGGCGCGCGCGTGCACCTGGCGATCCCGAAAAGCTCGGTGTTCGTGCGCGACGAGCGCAAGCCTAGCGCTTCGGTGCTGGTCGAGTTGTATTCCGGCCGTTCGCTGGAGCCGGGCCAGGTGGTGGCCATCGTCAATCTGGTGGCGACCAGCGTTCCCGAACTGAGCAAGTCGCAGATCACCGTGGTCGACCAGAAGGGCAACCTGCTCTCCGACCAGGCGGAAAACTCCGAACTGACCATGGCCGGCAAGCAATTCGACTACAGCCGCCGCATGGAAAGCATGCTGACCCAGCGGGTGCACAACATCCTGCAGCCGATCCTGGGCAACGACCGCTACAAGGCTGAAGTGTCCGCCGATGTGGACTTCAGTGCGGTCGAGTCGACTTCCGAACAGTTCAACCCTGACCAGCCAGCCTTGCGCAGCGAGCAGTCGGTCAACGAACAACGCTCCAGCAGCCTGGGCCCGCAAGGCGTTCCTGGCGCCCTGAGCAACCAGCCGCCGGCGCCGGCCAGCGCGCCGCAGACCACCGGTGGTTCTACCGCTGCCGCCGGCATGGTGCAGCCAGGCCAGCCGCTGCTGGACGCCAACGGCCAGCAGATCATGGACCCGGCCACCGGCCAGCCGATGCTGGCGCCGTACCCCAACGACAAGCGTCAACAATCCACCAAGAACTTCGAGCTGGATCGCTCCATCAGCCACACCAAGCAACAGCAGGGTCGTCTGAACCGGCTGTCGGTGGCGGTGGTGGTGGACGATCAGGTCAAGGTCAATGCGGCCAACGGCGAAACCACCCGCGCACCCTGGAGCGCCGACGAATTGGCGCGCTTTACCCGCCTGGTGCAGGACGCCGTGGGCTTCGACGCCAGCCGTGGCGACAGCGTCAGTGTGATCAACGTGCCGTTCTCGACCGATCGCGGTGAAGTGATCGCTGACATTCCGTTCTACTCGCAGCCCTGGTTCTGGGACATCGTGAAGCAGGTCCTGGGCGTGCTCTTCATCCTGGTCCTGGTGTTCGGCGTGCTGCGCCCGGTGCTCAACAACATCACCGGTGGCGGCAAAGGCAAGCAACTGGCGGGGCTCGGCAGCGATGTCGAACTCGGCGGCATGGGCGGCCTGGATGGCGAACTGGCCAACGATCGCGTCAGCCTCGGCGGCCCGCAAAGCATCCTGCTGCCTAGCCCGAGCGAAGGCTATGACGCACAGTTGAACGCAATCAAGAGTCTGGTGGCAGAAGATCCGGGTCGCGTGGCCCAGGTCGTGAAAGAGTGGATTAACGCAGATGAGTGATAACCGAGCCGCTACCGCCAAACTGACCCGGGTCGACAAGGCCGCGATTCTGCTGCTGTCCCTGGGTTCCACCGATGCCGCGCAGGTGCTGCGCCACATGGGCCCCAAAGAGGTCCAGCGAGTGGGCGTGGCCATGGCGCAGATGGGCAACGTGCATCGCGAGCAGGTCGAGCAGGTGATGAGCGAGTTCGTCGACATCGTCGGCGACCAGACCAGCCTTGGCGTGGGCTCCGACGACTATGTGCGCAAGATGCTCACCCAGGCCCTGGGTGAGGACAAGGCCAACGGCCTGATCGACCGTATCCTGCTGGGTGGCAACACCAGCGGCCTGGACAGCCTGAAGTGGATGGAGCCGCGCGCCGTGGCGGACGTGATCCGTTACGAGCATCCGCAGATCCAGGCGATAGTGGTGGCCTACCTCGATCCGGACCAGGCGGGCGAAGTGCTCGGCAACTTCGACCACAAGGCGCGTCTGGACATCATTCTGCGGGTTTCCTCGCTCAATACCGTGCAGCCGGCCGCCCTGAAAGAACTCAACCAGATTCTCGAGAAACAGTTCGCCGGCAACTCCAACGCCTCGCGTACCACCCTGGGCGGTATCAAGCGCGCTGCCGACATCATGAACTTCCTCGACAGCTCGATCGAAGGCCAGTTGATGGACTCGATTCGCGAAGTCGACGAAGACCTGTCCGGCCAGATCGAAGACCTCATGTTCGTGTTCAACAACCTGGCCGATGTCGACGACCGCGGCATCCAGGCGTTGCTGCGCGAAGTGTCTTCCGACGTGCTGGTGCTGGCCCTCAAGGGTTCGGACGAAGGCGTCAAGGAAAAGATCTTCAAGAACATGTCCAAGCGGGCTGCCGAACTGCTGCGCGACGATCTCGAGGCCAAGGGCCCGGTGCGCGTCAGCGATGTGGAAACCGCGCAGAAGGAAATCCTCACCATTGCCCGCCGTATGGCCGAAGCCGGAGAAATCGTTCTCGGCGGGAAGGGCGGCGAAGAAATGATCTAAGGTCGCTTTATGTCGTCCAGCAGTGATGAATCCCACAGCGACCTGATTCGCGCTCGGGACGTCGGTGGTTTCGACGTCTGGGCGCTGCCCAGTTTCGACCCCCATGTCCCCGAGCCCGAGCCGGAACCGGTTGAAGAGCCGCCGGCGGAGATCGAGGAGGTGCCGCTGGAAGAAGTCCAGCCACTGACCCTCGAAGAGCTCGAGAGCATTCGCCAGGAAGCCTATAACGAAGGCTTCGCCACGGGCGAAAAGGAAGGTTTCCACAGCACCACGCTGAAGGTCCGCCAGGAAGCCGAAGTGGCCCTGAGCGCCAAGCTGGCAGCGCTGGAAACGCTGATGGGCAATCTGTTCGAGCCGATCGCCGAGCAGGACACCCAGATTGAAAAAGCCCTGGTCAACCTGGTGCAGCACATGACGCGCCAGGTGATCCAGCGCGAGCTGGCCATCGACTCCAGCCAGATCGAGCATGTCATGCGCGAAGCCCTCAAGCTGTTGCCGCTGGGCGTGGGCAATGTGCGCCTGTACATCAATCCGCAGGACTTCGCCCAGGTCAAAAGCCTGCGCGAGCGCCATGAGGAGAGTTGGCGCATCGTCGAGGACGAAGCCATGTTGCCGGGCGGCTGCCGGGTCGAGACCGAGCACAGCCGTATCGACGCGACCATGGAAACCCGGATCGCCAAGATCATGGACAAGCTGTCCGACCAGCTTCACGAGCAGGCTTTGCATCCCGCCGAATCGGACCTGAGCGTCGAACTGGGGGCCGCCACGGGCAAGCCCGCCGCGGATGTCGACCCTGTCGACCTCGCGCAGGACCCCGTCGATGCGCCTTGACCGCACCAGCTTCGGCAAGCGCCTGAGCAGCTACGCCGAAGCCACCGAACTGCCGAACCAGCCGATTCTCGAAGGCCGCCTGCTGCGCATGGTCGGCCTGACCCTGGAGGCCGAAGGCCTGCGGGCGGCCATGGGCACGCGCTGCATGGTGATCAACGACGACAGCTATCACCCGGTGCAGGTCGAGGCCGAGGTGATGGGCTTCTCCGGCAGCAAGGTGTTCCTGATGCCGGTCGGCAGCGTCACTGGTATCGCGCCGGGCGCTCGGGTCGTGCCGCTGGCCCATACCGGCCGCCTGCCGATGGGCATGAGCATGCTCGGCCGGGTCCTCGACGGCGCTGGCCGCGCGCTGGACGGCAAGGGTGGAATGAAGGCCGAGGACTGGGTGCCGATGGACGGTCCGACCATCAACCCGCTCAAGCGCGACCCCATCAGCCGGCCGCTGGACGTGGGCATTCGCTGCATCAACGGATTATTGACGGTGGGTCGCGGTCAGCGTCTTGGCCTGTTCGCCGGTACCGGCGTGGGCAAGAGTGTGCTGCTGGGCATGATGACCCGCTTTACCGAGGCCGACATCATCGTGGTCGGGCTGATCGGTGAGCGGGGCCGTGAAGTTAAAGAATTCATCGAGCACATCCTCGGTGAAGAGGGGCTCAAGCGCTCCGTGGTGGTGGCGTCGCCGGCGGACGATGCGCCGCTGATGCGTCTGCGTGCAGCCATGTACTGCACACGTATCGCCGAATATTTTCGCGACAAGGGCAAGAACGTCCTGTTGCTGATGGATTCCCTGACCCGTTTCGCCCAGGCCCAGCGGGAAATCGCCCTGGCCATCGGCGAGCCGCCCGCGACCAAGGGTTATCCGCCGTCGGTATTCGCCAAGCTGCCGAAGCTGGTGGAGCGCGCGGGCAACGCCGAGGCCGGTGGCGGCTCGATCACCGCGTTCTACACCGTGCTGTCCGAAGGCGACGACCAGCAGGACCCGATCGCCGACTCGGCCCGTGGCGTACTCGACGGGCACATCGTGCTGTCGCGGCGCCTGGCGGAAGAGGGGCATTACCCGGCCATCGATATCGAGGCGTCCATCAGCCGGGTCATGCCGGCGGTGGTGACCCCGGATCACATGACCCGCGCCCAGTATTTCAAGCAGCTGTGGTCGCGTTACCAGCAGGCGCGCGACCTGATCAGTGTTGGCGCCTATGTACCGGGTGGCGATCGCGAAACCGACGCCGCCATCTCGCTGCAGCCGTCGATGGTCGCCTACCTGCGCCAGGGGCTCAACGACAGCATCAGCCTGGGTGAAAGCGAAGCCCATCTGGAGATGGTTTTCGCTCCGGCGCCGGGCGGTTAAGCCGCCATGGCCAACAGCCGTGCCGCGCGTCTGGCGCCCGTGGTCGAAATGGCCGAAAGCGCCGAGCGCACCGCCGCCCAGCGCCTGGGGCACTTCCAGGGCCAGGTGCGCCTGGCGGAAAGCAAGCTGGGGGACCTGGAACGCTTTCGTGGCGAATACCAGCAACAGTGGATCGAGCGGGGCAGCGGTGGGGTTTCCGGCCAATGGCTGATGAACTACCAGCACTTCCTCAATCAGCTGGAAACCGCCGTGGGGCAGCAGCGGCAAAGCCTGGCCTGGCACCAGAACAACCTCAACCGCGCCCGGGAAGCCTGGCAGCAGGCCTATGCCCGGGTCGAGGGCTTGCGCAAGCTGGTGCAGCGCTACATCGATGAAGCCCGCCAACTGGAAGACAAGCGCGAGCAGAAGCTGCTCGACGAGTTGTCCCAGCGCCTGCCGCGCCAGGATCCGTACTGAGCGCCATCCCGTTCGTCGCCGCCAGGCGCTCGTCAGCGACGCTTCGGCGGTTCGGGTTGCCCATGTTTGTACGGGGTGCTAAACCTTGTACAGATTGCCAATCACAAGGAAGCGGTATCATGTCAGTCGTTACTGAAGTATCACCGGACGGGCAAAAACTGACGATTTCGATCAAGGGACGTTTCGATTTTGGCCGGCACCAAGAGTTTCGCGAGTCCTACGAGCACCTCAACAAAAAGCCCGACTCCATTGTGGTGGACCTGAAAGACGCCACCTACCTCGACAGTTCTGCCCTGGGCATGCTGCTGTTGCTGCGCGATCACGCCGGCGGCGACGATTCCGACGTGCGAGTGATCAACAGCAACTCGGACGTTCGCAAGATTCTCGCCATTTCCAATTTCGACAAGCTGTTCGACATCAGTTGATCGACATGCAGTCGATCGAGGCACCCCTGTGCGTGCTGATCGCCGAGGACGGCACGAGCGATCGCATGTTGCTGTCGAGCATCGTCCGGCGCCAGGGGCACGAGGTGCTGACGGCGAGTAACGGCGCCGAGGCGGTGGAGCTGTTCGTCCAGCAGCGCCCGCACCTGGTGTTGATGGACGCGATGATGCCGGTGATGGATGGTTTCGAGGCGGCCCGGCAGATCAAGCGCCTGGCTGGCGAGGCGCTGGTGCCGATCATTTTCCTGACCTCGCTCACCCAGAGCGAGGCGCTGGCGCGTTGCCTGGAAGCCGGCGGCGACGATTTTCTGGCAAAACCCTACAGCCCGGTGATCCTGGCCGCCAAGATCAAGGCCATGGATCGCTTGCGGCGCCTGCAGGAAACCGTGCTGCAGCAGCGCGACCAGATCACCCAGCACCATGACTACCTGCTCAACGAGCAGCGGGTGGCCAAGGCGGTGTTCGACAAGGTGGCGCATTCCGGGTGCCTGAACGCGCCGAATATCCGCTACCTGCAGTCGCCATACGCGCTGTTCAACGGCGACTTGTTGCTGGCTGCCTTTACCCCGACGGGCGACATGCATGTGCTGCTGGGGGATTTCACTGGCCACGGTTTGCCGGCGGCCGTGGGCGCGATGCCCCTGGCCGAGGTGTTTTATGGCATGACGGCCAAGGGTTACGGGCTGCCCGAAACCCTGCGCGAGATGAATGCCAAGCTCAAGCGCATCCTGCCAGTGGGCATGTTCTGTTGTGCGACGCTGCTGTGCCTGAGTTTCCAGCGGCGGGCGGTGGAGGTGTGGAACGGCGGCATGCCGGATGGCTACCTGCATCGCCTGGCAAGCGGAGAGCGGGTGCCGCTGGTGGCGCACCATCTGCCGCTGGGAGTGCTGGGTGCCGAGGCATTCGACGACCGCACCGAAGTCTTTCCCATGGCCCTGGGCGACCGGGTGTTCCTGTTGTCCGATGGGGTGATCGACACCTGCGACGCCAATGAGCAGTTGTTCGGTGTCGAGCGCCTGCAGCAGGTATTTGCCGCCAATCGCGAGCCGGACCTGTTGTTCGAGGAGATCCAGCGGGCCCTGAGCGAGTTTGGTGGCGATGCGCGGGACGATGTGAGCATGGTCGAGGTCAGTCTGCTCGAGGCCCGGCAGCTGACGCCGCCGGCGCTGGTGTACTCCGACAGCGGTCAGTCCTGCCCGCTGGACTGGTCGGTGAGTTTCGAGTATCGCGCCGCCACCCTCAAGCGTTTCAACCCTCTGCCTTACCTGCTGCAACTGTTGCTGGAAGTGCATGGCCTGCGGGCGCAGAGCGGGGCGCTCTACAGTGTGCTGGCCGAGCTGTATTCCAATGCCCTGGAGCATGGCGTATTGCGCCTGGACTCAAGCCTCAAGCGCGATGCCCAGGGGTTTTCCCGCTATTACCGGGAGCGCGCGGTACGCCTGGAAGCGTTGCAGGAGGGTTTTGTGCGGGTGCACCTGCAGGTGGAGCCCCAGGGTGCCGGCGGTCGTTTGCTGATCCGGGTCGAGGACAGTGGCAGCGGTTTCGATGTCGGGCGGGTGATGGCACGACCCGTCGATGGCGACCGCCTGTCCGGGCGCGGCGTCAGCCTGATCCGTCAACTCAGCCAGCGTGCCAGCTGGTCTGACGATGGTCGTAGTGCCTGCGTGGAGTTTTCTTGGGAGCCTCTGGCATAATTCGCCGATTCTTGATCAAGGAGTGAGCAAGTGGCTGAAATTCATCTGGATCACGAGGTGCTGAACGCATTGCAGGAAGTCATGGAGGATGAGTATCCGTTGTTGCTCGACACCTTCCTCTGCGACTCCGAAGAGCGTTTGCGCCAGTTGCACAAGGTCGACGACCCCCGTCAACTTGTCGCCACTGCCCACAGCTTCAAGGGCAGCAGCAGCAATATGGGGGCGATTCGCCTGGCCGAGCTCTGTCATCAGTTGGAGCAACGTGCCCAGGATTCGTCGTTGCGCGGTATCGAGCAGCTGGTGGGCGAGATCGATGGCGAATTCGCCATTGTCCGGCAGCTGTGCGAGCAGGAACGCCAGCGTTTTCACTGCTGAAAAAACCGCCGCAACCCAGGCTTTTCCCCGCGAGCCAGCAAAGCTGGCTCGACCTTTGCAGACAAGTCTCCCAACTGTACCTACGATCCCAGTGCAGCGGAGACCGTTTTCATGCCTCTTACCCCGAACATGCTGCTTCAGGCCGCCTCCCAGGCCAAGACTCAAGCGGCTTCCGCCACCCCCCAGGCAAGCGCCGCCGAGCCCGGGGATAAAGGCGCAAGCTTTGCCCGGGTGTTCGCCAAGGAAGCGCTCGGCAAGCCGGTAGCGGCCGCCGACGGCCCCATCAAGCCGGCTCGTGACAAGGGTGTCGAAGCCGCTGCCAAGGTGGATCCGGGCAAGGGCAAGACTGCCGTCCCCGAGCCGGCGGTTGCCGATAGCGGCAAAACCTTGCCTGCCGACAAGGCCGCTGCCAGTGACGACAAGGTCGCCGATGATCAGGCCGCGAGCAGCGATCAGGCGCTGGCCGACGGCGCGCCGGTCGACCCCACCCTGGATCCGGCGCTGATGCAGGCGACCCAACCGGTGCCATTGCCGGTGCCAGAGCCGGAAGTGGCGGCCGCGCCGGTTCCGGCACAGCCGCAAGTGCAGCCGCAAACACAGCCGGTTGCGCCGCTGGTGGCCAGTACCGTGGCGCCGGTGCCGGTCGACCCTGAATTCGATCCCGAAGCCGATCCGCTGGATGCGCTGCCGGCAGTGCGCCTGGCCATGGAGCAGGGCGGCCATGTCTCGGCTTCTAGCCAGGCGCCGAGCAAGGCGGCGCCGACTGTGACGACCGATGACGGGCCGACTTCGGCCCAGACCTTCGCCAGCGGCATGGCCAACATGCTGGACCTGCAGGTGGACAAGGACAGCACCGAGCAGAGCGGCGAAAAGGCCTTCAGCGGTCTGCTCGATGACGGTCTCAAGGACCTCAAGAGCGCTGCCAGCGACACTCGCGTCGATGATTTCGCCAACCGCCTGGCGGCCCTGACCCAGGCGGCCACGCCCAAGACCGCCAACGCCGTCCCGGTGAACCAGCCGCTGGCCATGCATCAGAGCGGCTGGACCGAAGAGGTGGTCAACCGGGTCATGTACCTGTCCAGCGTCAATCTGAAGTCGGCCGAGATCCAGTTGCAACCGGCCGAGCTGGGGCGCCTGGACATTCGCGTGAACATGGTGCCGGACCAGCAGACCCAGGTGACCTTCATGAGTGCCCATGTCGGCGTGCGCGAGGCCCTCGAAGGGCAGATGCATCGCCTGCGCGACATGTTCCACCAGCAAGGCATGGGGCAGGTGGACGTCAACGTCTCCGACCAGTCGCGCAACTGGCAGGGGGGGCAGGAGCAGGCCCAGCAGGGGCAGCATCGCAGCAACGGCACCAGCGCCAGTGGCGGGCGCCTGGATGGCGGGGATGAGGAGTTGTCGCCGAGCGTCGCCGAAGTCGCCGCCAGTACCAGCACGGTCATCGGCACCAGCGCCGTCGACTATTACGCCTGACCCGCTTCGGGCGTCATTGAACAGAAGATCGCCAGTCGCGTGACGCCGCGGCTGGCGATCTTTTGCTTTGCGCTTCCCTATCCCTTCGGTTCAGACAAATCTGGCATAACACTTGCTCTTGCCTTGCCGTGCGACTGTGAAAACCCGATTAGTGACGGATTATTGGCATGGCGAAGAGCGAAGCAGCAGAGAAAACCCCCGCCGGGAAAGGCAAACTCAAGCTTATCCTCTTGATTGTCCTGGCCTTGTTGCTGGCGATCGGTTTGTCCGTCGGGGCTACCTGGTACTTCATGCACAGCAGTGCCCAGAGCAAGCCTGTCGAGACGACCGAGGCGACCAGCAGCGTCAAGCCAGCGGCCATCTATGAGCCCATGGCGCCAGCCTTCGTGGCCAACTACACGCAGAACGGCCGCCAGCGCTACATGCAGGTGAGCATCACCCTGCTGGCGCGCAACCAGGCCGATCTGGACGCGCTGAAAGTGCATATGCCGGTGATCCGCAACAACCTGGTCATGCTGTTCTCCGGCCAGAGCTTCGACACCCTGGCGACTCCGGTCGGCCAGGAAATGCTGCGCCAGAAGGCCACCGCCAGCGTGCAGGAAGTGGCCCAGAAAGAGGTCGGCAAAGTGGTGGTCGAGCAGTTGCTCTTTACTAACTTCGTACTGCAGTAGGAACACGACATGGCCGTGCAGGACCTGCTGTCCCAGGATGAGATCGACGCGCTGCTGCATGGCGTCGATGACGGTCTGGTACAGACCGAACACGCCGCCGAGCCCGGCAGCGTCAAAAGCTACGACCTGACCAGCCAGGATCGCATCGTCCGCGGACGCATGCCGACCCTGGAAATGATCAACGAGCGTTTTGCCCGCTACACCCGTATCAGCATGTTCAACATGCTGCGCCGTTCGGCGGACGTGGCGGTGGGCGGCGTGCAGGTGATGAAGTTCGGCGAATACGTGCACTCGCTGTACGTGCCGACCAGCCTCAACCTGGTGAAGATCAAGCCGCTGCGCGGTACCGCGCTGTTCATCCTCGACGCCAAGCTGGTGTTCAAGCTGGTGGACAACTTCTTCGGCGGCGATGGTCGTCACGCCAAGATCGAAGGCCGTGAATTCACCCCGACCGAATTGCGCGTGGTGCGCATGGTGCTGGAGCAGGCCTTCGTCGACCTGAAGGAAGCCTGGCAGGCGATCATGGAAGTCAACTTCGAGTACATCAACTCCGAAGTGAACCCGGCCATGGCCAACATCGTCGGCCCGAGCGAAGCGATCGTGGTCTCGACCTTCCACATCGAGCTCGATGGCGGCGGCGGCGACCTGCACGTGACCATGCCGTACTCGATGATCGAGCCGGTGCGGGAAATGCTCGACGCCGGCTTCCAGTCGGACCTGGACGACCAGGACGAGCGCTGGAGCAAGGCCCTGCGCGAAGACGTGCTGGACGTGGATGTGCCCTTGAGCGCCACGGTGGCTCGCCGGCAATTGCGCCTGCGCGACATCCTGCACATGCAGCCAGGGGATGTGATCCCGGTGGAACTGCCTGAAGACATGATCATGCGCGCCAACGGCGTACCGGCGTTCAAGGTCAAGCTCGGTTCGCACAAGGGCAACCTGGCCCTGCAAGTGATCGAGCCGATCGAGCGCCGTTGAGCGGCGCTGTTATGAATTCGCTTTGTTAATGATTTTTTGCCCGCCGAGGACAACATGGCTGACGAACACGAAATGACTTCCGCAGAAGACCAGGCCCTGGCTGATGAGTGGGCGGCCGCTCTGCAGGAAACCGGCGATGCCGGACAAAACGATATCGACGCCTTGCTGGCAGCCGACGCGGCCAGTGCGCCGGCATCCAATCGCCTGCCGATGGAAGAGTTCGGCAGTGTACCGAGGAGCAACGAGCCGGTGACCCTCGACGGGCCGAACCTGGACGTGATCCTGGACATCCCGGTATCGATCTCCATGGAGGTCGGCAGCACCGACATCAACATCCGCAACCTGCTGCAGCTCAACCAGGGTTCGGTGATCGAGCTCGATCGCCTGGCCGGCGAGCCGCTGGACGTGCTGGTCAACGGCACGCTGATCGCCCATGGCGAAGTGGTGGTGGTCAACGAGAAGTTCGGCATCCGCCTGACCGACGTGATCAGTCCGAGCGAACGCATCAAGAAGCTGCGCTAAGTGAGAAAGCTACTCGCGCTGTTCCTGGCCTGGCCGCTCTGGGCCCTGGCCGCCGAGCCGGCGGCCAGTACCGCCGCGCCAGTGGTTGGCAGCAGCGGCGTGGCCGGGCAGCTGACCCAGCTGGTGCTGGGCCTGTTGCTGGTGGTGGGGCTGATCTTCTTCCTCGCCTGGCTGTTGCGCCGGGTGCAGCAGGCCGGACCGGCCGGCAAGGGGCAGGTCATCGAGCTGGTCGGCTCGCGGGCGCTTGGTCCGCGGGACCGGCTGATGCTGGTGCAGGTCGGCAACGAACAGATTCTGCTCGGCCTGACGCCGGGCACCATCACTGCGTTGCATGTGCTCAAGGAGCCGGTGCAGGTGCCGAGCGCCGAGCAGGCGACTCCGGAGTTTGCCCAGCGTCTGATGGAGCTGCTGGGCAAGGATCAGAAGGATAAGAAGTAATGCCGTTGCGCCTCCTCTTGATGTTGGCCCTGATGCTGGCGGCGCCGCTGGCGCTGGCGGCCGACCCGTTGTCGATCCCGGCGATCACCCTCGGCACCAATGCCGAGGGCCAGCAGGAATATTCGGTCAGCCTGCAGATCCTGCTGATCATGACCGCGCTGAGCTTCATTCCGGCGTTCGTCATTCTGATGACCAGCTTCACCCGGATCATCATTGTGTTCTCGATCCTGCGTCAGGCCCTGGGCCTGCAGCAGACGCCGTCGAACCAGATCCTCACCGGCATGGCGCTGTTCCTGACGATGTTCATCATGGCCCCGGTGTTCGACCGGGTGAACCAGGATGCCCTGCAGCCGTACCTGGCGGAGAAACTCAATGCCCAGGACGCGGTGGCCAAGGCCCAGGTGCCAATCAAGGACTTCATGCTGGCCCAGACCCGCAGCAGCGACCTGGAGCTGTTCATGCGCTTGTCCAAGCGCACCGACATCGCGACGCCGGATCAGGCGCCGCTGACGATCCTGGTGCCGGCCTTCGTCACTTCGGAGCTGAAGACCGCGTTCCAGATCGGCTTCATGATCTTCATTCCGTTCCTGATCATCGACCTGGTGGTCGCCAGTGTGCTGATGGCCATGGGTATGATGATGCTGTCGCCGCTGATCATTTCCCTGCCGTTCAAGATCATGCTGTTCGTGCTGGTGGATGGCTGGGCCCTGATTATCGGTACCCTGGCGGGCAGTTTCGGTGGTGTTTAGAACCTTGTTGGCGGGTGACGCGCTATGACGCCTGAAGTCGCAGTAGACCTGTTTCGCGAAGCGCTCTGGCTGACCACCATGATGGTCGCCATCCTGGTGATCCCCAGCCTGCTGGTGGGCTTGCTGGTGGCGATGTTCCAGGCCGCCACCCAGATCAACGAGCAGACCCTGAGCTTCCTGCCGCGTCTGCTGGTGATGCTGGTGACGCTGATCGTCGCCGGTCCCTGGCTGGTGCAAACCTTCATGGAATACATCCTGCAGCTGTACGGCAGTATTCCGCAGTTGATCGGCTAAGCCATG
This sequence comes from Pseudomonas sp. GW460-12-10-14-TSB1, assembly GCF_017349775.1. Classification (NCBI taxonomy): domain Bacteria; kingdom Pseudomonadati; phylum Pseudomonadota; class Gammaproteobacteria; order Pseudomonadales; family Pseudomonadaceae; genus Pseudomonas; species Pseudomonas sp. GW460-12-10-14-TSB1. The sequence continues at coordinate 30,834 of NZ_JACNAC010000023.1, read as the reverse complement.
TCTCTGCTGGCGCTTACCGATACGCAGATCAGCACCTGGGTCGCGACTTTCATGCTGCCGCTGTTCCGGATCGGCGCCGTGTTGATGACCATGCCGGTCTTCGGTACGACCCTGGTGCCGACCCGTATCCGCCTGTATTTCACCCTGGCCATCACTGTCGTGGTGGTGCCGGGTTTGCCGCCCATGCCGGCGGTCAATGCGCTGGACCTCAGCGGGCTGCTGCTGATTGCCGAGCAGATCATCATCGGCGCCTTGTTCGGCTTCTCCTTGCAGCTGTTCTTCCAGGCTTTCGTGATTGCCGGGCAGATCATTTCGACGCAGATGGGCATGGGCTTCGCCTCCATGGTCGACCCCACCAACGGCGTTTCGGCGGCAGTGATCGGGCAGTTCCTGACCATGCTGGTGACCTTGCTGTTCCTCGGCATGAACGGTCATCTGGTGGTCTTCGAGGTGCTGACCGAAAGTTTCACCACCTTGCCGGTGGGCAGCGCGCTGCTGGTCAACCACTTCTGGGACATCGCCGGCAAGCTCGGCTGGGTGCTGGGCGCAGCGCTGCTGCTGGTATTGCCGGCGATCACAGCGTTGCTGGTGGTGAACATCGCCTTTGGCGTGATGACCCGCGCGGCGCCGCAACTGAACATTTTCTCCATCGGTTTCCCGCTGACCCTGGTGTTGGGCCTGGTGATTTTCTGGATCAGCCTGGGCGACATTCTCAACCAGTACCAACCGCTGGCCGTCGAGGCCCTGCAGTTGCTGCGCAACCTGGCACAGGCGCGTTGAACCATGGCTGAGAGCGAGAGCGGTCAGGACAAGACAGAAGACCCCACGGAGAAACGTAAAAAGGACTCCCGGGAAAAGGGCGAGATTGCCCGCTCCAAAGAGCTCAACACCCTGGCGATCACCATGATCGGAGCCGCTGGCTTGCTGATCTACGGCGCGGGGGTGGCGCAAGACCTGCTGGAAATCATGCGCCTGAACTTCTCCCTGCCGCGCGAGGTGCTGCTCAGTCCTGGCGCCATGGGCCTGTACCTGCTGCATTCGGGCAAGATCGCGATTATCGCCTCGATGCCGATCCTGCTGCCCCTGGTGCTGGCGGCACTCATTGGTCCTATCTCCTTGGGCGGCTGGCTGTTTTCAACCAAGAGTCTGGCGCCCAAGTTCAGTCGCATGAACCCGCTCAGCGGCATGAAGCGCATGGTGTCGCCGACCTCGCTGATCGAGTTGCTCAAGGCCTTTGCCAAGTTTGTGGTGATCTTGGTCGTGGCTTTGTCGGTGCTGCGCTCGGATATCGACGACCTGCTGCGGATCGCCCACGAGCCGCTGGAGCAGGCGATTATCCATAGTGTGCAAGTGGTGGCCTGGAGCACCTTGTGGATGGCCTGCGGGCTGATCCTGATCGCCGCGGTGGACGTGCCGGTGCAGCTGTACCAGAGCTACAAGAAGCTGCTGATGACCAAGCAGGAAGTGCGGGACGAGCACAAGGACCAGGAAGGGCGCCCGGAGGTCAAGCAGCGGATTCGCCAGGCCCAGCGCGAGATGTCGCAGCGGCGGATGATGGCGGCGATTCCCGAGGCGGACGTGGTCATCACCAACCCGACCCACTACGCCGTGGCGCTCAAGTACGACGCGGAGAAGGGCGGGGCGCCGGTGTTGCTGGCCAAGGGCAGCGATTTCCTGGCGCTGAAGATCCGCGAGATCGCCGTGGCCAACGAAGTGCTGTTGCTGGAGTCGCCGGCGCTGGCGCGTTCGATCTACTACTCCACCGAGCTGGAGCAGGAGATCCCTGCCGGGCTCTATCTGGCGGTGGCCCAGGTGCTGGCGTATGTCTATCAGATTCGCCAGCACCAGGCTGGCAAGGGCAAGCGTCCAGATCCGCTCAAGGACCTGCCGATTCCGCCGGATTTGCGACGCGATTCCTGATCCGCGCCCTGGCGCCGACGGCGCTGGAGTCACCCTTTTTAGCCAGTGATGGCGCAACGCCATAAATCAGTTTGCCTTCCAGGCCAAAGTTGGAAGGCTTCTTGCAATACCCGCCCTGCGCCGCCTCCAGGCGTCAAAAGTTTGCTTTAGGGAACGGGGAATACCGGTGGATCGCTCTCAGTTAATCAGCACGGCTCGCACTAACCTGACTGACCTCAGTCGGGGGAACCTGGGTGTGCCGCTGTTGCTGTTGGTCATGCTGGCCATGATGATGCTGCCGGTGCCGCCGTTCCTGCTGGACGTGTTCTTCACCTTCAACATCGCCCTGTCGATCGTCGTCCTGCTGGTCTGCGTGTATGCCCTGCGGCCGCTGGATTTCGCGGTATTCCCGACCATCCTGCTGGTGGCGACCCTGTTGCGCCTGGCGCTGAACGTGGCTTCCACGCGGGTGGTGATGCTTCACGGGCAGGACGGTCACGCTGCCGCGGGCAAGGTGATCCAGGCCTTCGGCGAGGTGGTGATCGGTGGTAACTATGTGGTCGGTATCGTGGTGTTCGCGATCCTGATGATCATCAACTTCGTAGTGGTGACCAAGGGTGCCGGGCGGATTTCCGAGGTGAGCGCGCGTTTCACCCTCGATGCGATGCCGGGCAAGCAGATGGCCATCGACGCCGACCTCAACGCCGGCCTGATCGACCAGGCCCAGGCCAAGGCGCGACGCCAGGAAGTGGCCCAGGAGGCTGAGTTCTACGGTTCCATGGACGGTGCCAGCAAGTTCGTCCGCGGTGACGCCATCGCCGGCCTGCTGATCCTGTTCATCAACCTGATCGGCGGCATGGCGGTCGGTATCTTCCAGCACAACATGTCCTTCGGCGATGCCGGCCGGGTCTACGCCTTGCTGACCATCGGTGACGGTTTGGTGGCGCAATTGCCATCGCTGCTGCTGTCCACCGCAGCCGCGATCATGGTGACCCGTGCTTCCGGTTCCGAAGACATGGGCAAGCAGATCAGCCGGCAGATGTTCGCCTCGCCCCGGGCCCTGGCCGTCGCCGCCGGTCTGATGGCGGTGATGGGCCTGGTGCCGGGCATGCCGCACTTTTCCTTCCTGAGCATGGCGGCCCTGGCGGCTGGCGCTGCCTACCTGTTCTGGAAACGGCAGAACGTGGTCAAGGTCCAGGCGCTGGAAGAGGTCAAGCGCCAGCAGGAACTGCTGCCTTCGCCGGCCCGCGCCATGGAAACCAAGGAGCTGGGTTGGGATGACGTGACCCAGATCGACATGATCGGCCTGGAAGTCGGCTATCGCCTGATTCCCCTGGTGGACCGCAACCAGGGTGGGCAACTGCTGGCGCGGATCAAGGGCGTGCGCAAGAAGCTGTCCCAGGACCTGGGCTTTCTCATGCCCACCGTGCATATTCGCGACAACCTCGACCTGGCGCCCAGCGCTTACCGGCTGACGCTGATGGGAGTGATCCTGGCCGAGGCCGAGATCTATCCGGACCGCGAGCTGGCGATCAACCCGGGGCAGGTCTACGGCAGTCTCAACGGCATCACCGCCAAAGATCCGGCCTTCGGCCTGGAGGCAGTGTGGATCGAGATCAGCCAGCGCGCCCAGGCGCAATCGCTGGGTTACACCGTGGTCGACGCCAGCACCGTGGTCGCCACCCACCTCAACCAGATTCTGTACAAGCACTCCAGCGAGCTGATCGGCCACGAAGAAGTCCAGCAGCTCCTGCAACTGCTGGCCAAGGGCTCGCCGAAGCTGGCGGAAGAACTGGTGCCGGGCGTGCTCTCGTTGTCCCAGTTGCTCAAGGTGCTGCAGGCGCTGCTGGCCGAACAGGTGCCGGTGCGCGATATCCGCAGTATTGCCGAAGCTATCGCGAACAATGCCGCCAAGAGTCAAGATACTGCCGCTTTGGTGGCCGCGGTGCGCGTCGGATTGTCGCGCGCCATCGTGCAAAGCATTGTAGGGACTGAGTCTGAGCTGCCTGTGATCACCTTGGAGCCCAGGTTGGAACAGATTTTGCTCAATAGTCTGCAGAAGGCAGGACAAGGCTCGGAAGAGGGTGTTCTGTTGGAGCCAAGCATGGCTGAGAAGCTGCAGCGTTCGTTGATCGAAGCCGCGCAGCGCCAGGAAATGCAAGGTCAACCGGTGATTCTGCTGGTAGCCGGTCCGGTCCGCGCGATGCTCTCGCGGTTCGGACGCCTGGCGGTCCCGGGCTTGCACGTGTTGGCTTACCAGGAAATCCCTGACAACAAGCAAGTGACCATCGTTGCGACAGTAGGGCCCAACGGCTGAGGTAGTGGGTTATGCAAGTTAAGCGTTTTTTCGCCGCCGATATGCGTCAGGCCATGAAGCTGGTTCGTGATGAGCTGGGCGCCGACGCCGCCATCATTGGCAATCGCCGCATCGCCGGCGGTGTCGAGCTGACGGCTGCCCTGGATTACAAGCTGTCGGCGCTGGCGCCCCGGGTTCCGAACATGGAACTCGAGGACGAACTGCGCAAGACTCAGTCGCGCATCGTTACCGCCCAGGCCGAACTGAGCCTGCGCGGCGACGGCGATGCCAGCACCAGTCGCCAGCTGTTCGCCGGCCTGCCGCTGACCGCCGCCGAGCCGCTGATCGAACCTACGTTCAGCGAGCCCCAGCGCCCGGCCCCGGTGGCCGCCGCGCCGGCCGTCGATCAGCGGGCATTCGACTCGATGCGTTTTGAACTCAACGGCCTGCGCGAGCTGCTGGAAGTCCAGCTCGGCTCCCTGGCCTGGAGCCAGCTGCAAGGCAGCCGGCCCGAGCAGGCCAACCTCTGGCGGCGCCTGCAACGTATCGGCTTGTCCGGTCCGCTGGCCCGCGACCTGCTGGCGCTGATAACTGAAATCGACGAACCCCGCCAGGCCTGGCGCATGCTCCTGGCCCACCTGGCGCGGATGATCGTGACCCCTGAAGTCGAGCCATTGGAGGAGGGCGGTGTGATCGCCATGGTCGGCCCCGCCGGCATGGGCAAGACCACCACCCTGGCCAAGCTGGCTGCCCGTTACGTACTCAAGTACGGCGCGCAGAACATCGCGCTGGTGAGCATGGACAGCTACCGCATCGGCGCCCAGGAACAGCTCAAGACCCTGGGTCGGATCCTCAACGTCTCGGTGACCCATGTCGACCCGGGCCAGTCCCTGGCGCAAGCCCTCGATCCGCTGCTGCGCAAGCGCGTGGTACTGATCGACACCGCCGGCCTGCAAGCCAGCGACCCGGCCCTGCGCATGCAGCTGGAAAGCCTGGCCGGGCGCGGGATCCGGGCAAAAAATTATCTGGTCTTGGCAACCACCAGCCAGAAACAGGTTCTAACCGCCGCGTACCACAGCTACAAGCGTTGCGGGCTGGCCGGCTGCATCCTGACTAAACTGGATGAAACCGCCAGCCTTGGTGAGGTGCTGAGCCTGGCGATCAGTCACGAACTCCCTGTTGCCTATCTGACCGATGGCCCGCGGATTCCGGACGATCTGCACTTGCCGCGCCGTCACCAGCTGGTCAGTCGTGCGGTGAGCGTGCAGATGCAGGAAGAACCCAGCGAAGAAGCCATGGCTGACATGTTCGCTGACCTCTACCACAACCCGACCAAGCGGGTTGGCTGAGGGAATCATGGAAAAATTGCAATGTACCTACATCGATGGTCTGCCAGGCATTGTTCCGTTGGTGAACGCGCAGCCAGTTATGTGGCCCCGTCTAAGTAAGACAAGGTAAAGAAAGAACATGGGCAGCATGCATCCCGTACAGGTGATCGCGGTGACCGGCGGCAAAGGTGGCGTCGGCAAGACTAACGTGTCAGTGAACTTGTCCCTGGCCCTAGCGGAGCTCGGCCGGCGCGTCATGCTGCTGGACGCCGACCTGGGTCTGGCTAACGTCGACGTGCTATTGGGGCTGACCCCCAAACGGACCCTCGCCGACGTGATCGAAGGCCGCTGCGAGCTGCGCGATGTGCTGCTGCAGGGGCCGGGTGGAATCCGTATCGTGCCGGCGGCGTCCGGCACCCAGAGCATGGTTCATCTGAGTCCGGCGCAGCATGCCGGCCTGATCCAGGCATTCAGCGACATCGGCGACAACCTCGATGTGCTGGTGATCGACACCGCTGCCGGTATCGGCGACTCGGTGGTCAGCTTTGTCCGCGCCGCGCAGGAAGTCTTGCTGGTGGTCTGCGACGAGCCGACCTCGATCACCGACGCCTACGCGCTGATCAAGCTGCTCAACCGCGACTACGGCATGAACCGCTTCCGCGTGCTCGCCAACATGGCGCAGAGCCCGCAGGAAGGCCGGAACCTGTTCGCCAAGTTGACCAAGGTCACGGACCGCTTCCTGGACGTAGCCCTACAATACGTCGGCGCCGTGCCTTACGACGAATGCGTGCGCAAGGCCGTGCAAAAGCAGCGTGCGGTCTATGAAGCGTTTCCGCGCTCGAAGTGCGCGCTGGCGTTCAAGGCCATTGCGCAGAAAGTCGATACCTGGCCGTTGCCGGCCAACCCACGTGGACATCTGGAATTTTTCGTCGAGCGGCTAGTGCATCAGACAGCGGGACCGGTGCTATGAGCGCCAGCGGCTACAACCTTTACAAAAAGTCGGCACGTGACAGCCAGTACGAATTGATCGAGCGTTATGCGCCACTGGTCAAGCGTATTGCCTATCACCTGCTGGCGCGCCTGCCGGCCAGTGTCCAGGTCGAAGACCTGATCCAGGCCGGGATGATCGGTCTGCTCGAAGTGTCGACCAAGTACGACGCGAGCAAGGGCGCGAGTTTCGAGACGTACGCGGGTATCCGTATCCGTGGTGCGATGCTCGATGAGGTTCGTAAAGGTGACTGGGCGCCGCGTTCGGTACATCGCAATACCCGGATGGTGAGCGATGCCATTCGCGCAATTGAAGCTAAAACCGGTCGTGACGCTAAAGATCATGAAGTTGCGGCCGAACTTCAATTGAGTCTCGACGATTATTACGGGATTTTGAACGACACCTTGGGCAGTCGCCTGTTCAGCTTCGACGACCTGTTGCAGGACGGCGAGCATGAAGGGCTGCATGAGGATGGCGCGAGTGCTCATCTCGAGCCGTCGCGCGACCTGGAGGACGAACGTTTCCAGGCTGCGCTGGCGGACGCGATTGCCAATTTGCCGGAGCGTGAGCGACTGGTCTTGGCGCTGTACTACGACGAAGAGCTGAACCTCAAGGAAATCGGTGAGGTCCTGGGGGTCAGCGAATCGCGGGTCAGCCAGTTACACAGCCAGTGCGCGGCCCGTTTGCGGGGGCGTTTGGGAGAGTGGCGAGCGCGCTGACAGGCAGTGTGGGGGACACTGCGGACGAGACTGGCACGACGTTGCCGGTCTTGCGGTGTGTATTCCATGCAGTCGTTGAGTGCTCTGCCTGATTGATTGAATGGCGCGTCCAGGTGCTGGACGCGTTTAAGACTGCTTGGAGGTCGAATTGGACAAGAACATGAAAATCCTCATCGTTGATGACTTCTCAACGATGCGGCGGATCATAAAAAACCTGTTGCGTGACCTGGGGTTCACCAACACGGTCGAGGCTGACGATGGCACCACCGCCATTCCGGTCCTCAACAGTGGGAGCATCGACTTTCTGGTAACGGACTGGAACATGCCTGGCATGACCGGTATCGATCTGCTGCGCCATGTGCGCGCCGATGAAAAACTCAAGCACCTGCCGGTACTCATGGTGACCGCTGAAGCCAAGCGCGAACAGATCATCGAAGCTGCCCAGGCCGGCGTAAACGGCTATGTGGTCAAGCCCTTCACGGCCCAGGCGTTGAAAGAAAAGATCGAGAAGATCTTCGAACGCATCGGTTGAGATGTGGAACCATTCCGCCACGGGGGAGCTATGGAGCACAACGAATCTTCATTGGGCGATTTCGAATCGACCCTGAAAAAACACGCACTCGAACTGGTCGACAGCCTTGAAAAAGGCAAGTTCGGCGAAGCCGTGCAACTGATCCATGAGCTCAACCAGACCCGTGACCGCGGCCTGTACCAGGAAGTCGGCAAGCTCACCCGCGAGCTGCATAGCGCCATCGTCAATTTCCAGATTGACCCGCATATGCCGCAAGCCGAGGAAGTTTCACAGATCACGGATGCCACCGAGCGCCTGTCCTATGTGGTCAGGCTGACCGAGGCTGCGGCCAACCGCACCATGGACCTGGTCGAGAGCGCCACCCCGTTAGTCAATGGCCTGAGCAGCGAAGCCCAGGCCCTGAGCGCCGACTGGGGACGTTTCATGCGTCGCGAACTGGGCGCCGAAGAATTCCGCGACCTGGCCCGCCGGGTGGACGGTTTCCTGACCCGCAGCGAGCAAGAGACGCGCGCGGTATCGAGCAACCTCAACGACATTCTGCTGGCGCAGGACTACCAGGACCTGACCGGTCAGGTGATCAAGCGCGTGACCCAGTTGGTCACCGAAGTCGAGAGCAACCTGCTCAAACTGGTCCTGATGGCCAGCCAGGTCGATCGTTTTGCCGGCATCGAACATGACCGTGAATCGATCCTCGCTGAAAAAGATCCGCAAAAACATCTGGCCAAGGGTGAAGGTCCGCAGATTCATGCCGATAAACGTGAAGACGTTGTATCCGGTCAGGACGATGTCGACGATTTGCTTTCCAGCCTTGGATTCTAGGAGCACCCATACATGAGCTTCGGCGCCGATGAAGAAATCCTTCAGGATTTTCTGGTTGAGGCCGGCGAGATTCTAGAGCAACTGTCCGAACAACTGGTCGAGCTGGAAAGCCGACCGGACGATGCGGATCTGCTCAACGCAATTTTTCGCGGTTTTCACACTGTAAAAGGGGGCGCCGGCTTCCTCCAGCTCAACGAGCTGGTGGAGTGCTGCCACATCGCCGAAAACGTGTTCGACATCCTGCGCAAGGGTGAGCGCCGCGTCGACGCGGAACTGATGGACGTCGTGCTCGAAGCGCTGGACGCGGTGAACGGCATGTTCGGCCAGGTGCGCGAGCGTACCGAGATCACCGCTGCCACTCCGGAATTGCTGGCGGCCCTGGCCCGCTTGGCCGAGCCTGCGGGGGCCGAGGAGGTCGCCGCACCGGTGGCCGAGGTTGAAGCCGTTGCCGAGCCGGTTGCCGAATCGACCGAAAGCGAGTCCGGCGATATCACCGACAGCGAGTTCGAGCAGTTGCTCGATTCGCTGAATGCCGCCAAGGCCGAGGCCGAAGCCCCGGCCGCTGTTGCACCTGCTGCGCCTGCGGCCGGTGGCGAAGCGGCCAGCGACGAAATTACCGACGCCGAGTTCGAGTCGCTGCTCGATCAATTGCATGGCAAGGGCCAGTTCGCACCGGATGCGGTGGCACCTTCGGCCACGGCGCCCGCTGCGGAAAAAGCCGCGGCCAGCGACGAAATCACCGATGACGAATTCGAAGCACTGCTGGACCAACTGCACGGCAAAGGCAACTTTGCGGTAGAGGCACTGGACTCCGCGGTGGCCGCGGCGGTACCGCCGGCTGCGCCAAGCGCGGCCGCCGCCGGTAGCGACTTGATCACCGACCAGGAATTCGAATCCCTGCTCGACGAGCTGCATGGCAAGGGCAAGTTCTCTGAAGTACCCGCTGCCGCAGCGACCGTGGGTAGCGCAACGGCTGTCACGGCCTCGGCGCCTGCCGCCGTCGCCAAGCCTGCGGTGAAGAAAGCCGAAGCCAAGGTCGAAGCGCCGAAACCGGCTGCAGCTGCTGCTCCGGCACCTGCTCGTGCTCCGGCTGCCGCCCCGGCGGAAAAGCCGGTCAGCGAAGCCGAAACCACCGTGCGGGTCGATACCGCGCGGCTGGACGAAATCATGAACATGGTCGGCGAGCTGGTGCTGGTGCGTAACCGTCTGGTGCGCCTGGGGCTCAACAGCGGCGACGAAGCCATGTCCAAGGCCGTGTCGAACCTCGATGTGGTCACGGCCGACTTGCAGACCGCGGTGATGAAGACCCGGATGCAGCCGATCAAGAAGGTCTTCGGGCGCTTCCCGCGCCTGGTTCGCGACCTCGCCCGCCAGCTCAAGAAAGAGATCAACCTGGAGCTGGTCGGCGAAGAGACCGACCTCGACAAGAACCTCGTCGAGGCCCTGGCCGACCCGCTGGTGCACTTGGTGCGCAACGCCGTCGACCACGGTATCGAGTCGCCGGAAGAGCGCGAGGAAGCGGGCAAGTCCCGTGGCGGCAAGGTGGTGCTGGCGGCCGAGCAGGAAGGCGACCACATCCTGCTGTCGATCTCCGATGACGGCAAAGGCATGGACCCGAACGTCCTGCGCGCCATTGCGGTCAAGCGTGGGGTGATGGACAAGGATGCCGCCGATCGCCTGAGCGATACCGAGTGCTACAACCTGATCTTCGCCCCGGGCTTCTCGACCAAGACCGAGATCTCCGACGTGTCCGGCCGCGGTGTGGGCATGGACGTGGTGAAGACCAAGATTTCCCAGCTCAACGGTTCGATCAACATCTACTCGACCAAGGGCCAGGGTTCGAAGATCGTCATCAAGGTGCCATTGACCCTGGCGATCATGCCGACCCTGATGGTGATGCTGGGCAACCAGGCGTTCGCCTTCCCGCTGGTCAACGTCAACGAAATCTTCCACCTGGACCTGTCGCGCACCAACGTGGTCGACGGCCAGGAAGTGGTGATCGTTCGCGACAAGGCGCTGCCACTGTTCTACCTCAAGCGCTGGCTGGTCAGTTCCGCCGCTCACGAAGAGCAGCGCGAAGGCCACGTGGTGATCCTTTCGGTCGGCACCCAGCGGATCGGCTTCGTCGTCGATCAACTGGTCGGCCAGGAAGAAGTCGTCATCAAGCCATTGGGCAAGATGCTCCAGGGAACTCCGGGCATGTCTGGCGCCACCATCACCGGTGACGGCCGCATCGCCCTGATTCTCGATGTTCCGAGCATGCTCAAGCGTTACGCCGCACGGCGTATTTGAATACCGGAGGGGCGGGGCCATTTGCCTTGCCCCGCCTAACGGAGTGTTTATGGCAGTCAAGGTCCTGGTGGTGGACGATTCGGGGTTCTTCCGCCGCCGCGTCTCGGAAATTCTTTCAGCGGATATCAATATCCAGGTCGTCGGTACCGCGACCAACGGTAAAGAGGCGATCGATCAGGCTCTGGCCCTCAAGCCGGACGTGATCACCATGGACTACGAGATGCCGATGATGGATGGCATCACGGCGGTGCGGCACATCATGCAGCGCTGCCCGACGCCGGTATTGATGTTCTCCTCGCTGACCCATGAAGGCGCCCGGGTGACCCTGGATGCGCTGGATGCCGGCGCGGTGGATTTCCTGCCGAAGAATTTCGAAGACATCTCGCGCAATCCCGAGAAGGTCAAGCAACTGCTGTGCGAGAAGGTCCACAGCATCTCGCGCAGTAACCGTCGTTTCAGCAGCTACAGTGCGCCGGCGCCACAACCGGCGGCGGCCCCGACACCTGCGCCATCGAGCACCAGCAGTTTCAGCAGCACGGCCCCGGCGCGTCCGGCTCCGGCCCCGGTTCCTGCCCGCGTGGCGGCCACTGGCTCGTCGGCGGCGCCCAAGCGCAAGGCCTACAAGCTGGTGGCCATCGGTACCTCCACCGGTGGTCCGGTGGCGCTGCAGCGGGTGCTGACCCAGTTGCCGGCCAACTTCCCCGCGCCGATCGTGCTGATCCAGCACATGCCGGCGGCCTTCACCAAGGCGTTCGCCGAGCGCCTGGACAAGCTCTGCCGGATCAGCGTCAAGGAAGCCGAGGATGGCGACATCCTGCGTCCGGGCCTGGCGTTGCTGGCACCGGGCGGCAAGCAGATGATGGTCGACGGCCGTGGCGCGGTGAAAATCCTCCCGGGCGACGAACGTCTGAACTACAAGCCGTGCGTGGACATCACCTTCGGTTCGGCGGCCAAGTCCTACGGCGACAAAGTTCTGGCGGTGGTCCTCACCGGCATGGGCGCCGACGGTCGCGAAGGCGCGCGCCTGCTCAAGCAGGGCGGCAGTGCGGTCTGGGCCCAGGATGAGGCGAGCTGCGTGATCTACGGGATGCCGATGGCGATCGTCAAGGCGGAGCTGGCGGATGCGGTGTACGGCCTGGACGACATCGGCAAGCATCTGGTCGAGGCTTGTCTGTAATGGATGTTCTAAGCCTCATCGGGATCATCATGGCGTTCGTCGCCATCATCGGTGGCAACTACCTGGAAGGCGGTCATCTGTCGGCCCTGGCCAATGGTCCGGCGGCGCTGATCGTGCTGGGCGGGACCATCGGCGCGGCGTTGCTGCAGTCGCCGCTGAGCGCTTTCAAGCGTGCCATGCAGATCCTCGGCTGGATCCTGTTTCCGCCGCGGGTCGACCTGGCCGGTGGCATCGATCGCGTCGTCAACTGGAGCCTGACCGCCCGCAAGGAAGGCCTGCTGGGCCTGGAAGGCGTGGCGGATGCCGAGCCCGACACCTATTCGCGCAAGGGGCTGCAACTGCTGGTGGACGGCGCCGAGCCGGAATCCATCCGCAGCATCCTGGAAGTGGATTTCTACACCCAGGAAAGCCGTGACATCGAAGCGGCCAAGGTCTTTGAAAGCATGGGCGGCTACGCGCCGACCATCGGCATCATCGGTGCGGTCATGGGCCTGATCCATGTCATGGGCAACCTGGCCGACCCGTCGCAGTTGGGCAGCGGTATCGCCGTGGCCTTCGTCGCGACCATCTACGGCGTGGCCAGCGCCAACCTGGTGTTGCTGCCGATCGCCGCCAAGCTCAAGTCCATAGCCTTGCGGCAGTCGCGTTATCGCGAAATGTTGCTTGAAGGAATCCTGTCGATTGCCGAAGGTGAAAACCCTCGTTCCATTGAGTTGAAGCTGCAAGGCTTCATGGATTGATGGGGGTAATGGACTATGTCCCGTCGTCGCCGGCATGAAGAGCATGTCAACCATGAGCGTTGGCTGGTGTCCTACGCGGACTTCATCACCTTGCTGTTCGCCTTTTTCGTGGTCATGTACTCGATTTCCTCGATCAACGAGGGCAAATACAAGGTCATTTCCGAAGCGCTGATTGGCGTGTTCACCGACTCGGATCGTGCCCTCAAGCCGATTCCCATCGGTGAGGAGCGGCCCCAGACCGTGACCCCGGCCAAGCCGCTGGTCAAGGACAGCGAGCAGACCGATGCCGGCATCGCCGGCGCCAGCGACCCGCTGAAAAGCATCGCCGACGATATCAGCGCAGCCTTTGGCGACCTGATCAGTTCCAACCAGATGACGGTGCGCGGCAACGAGCTGTGGGTCGAGATCGAACTCAACTCCAGCCTGTTGTTCGGCAGCGGCGATGCCATGCCCAGCGACCTGGCGTTCAACATCATCGACAAGGTGGCGGCGATCCTCAAACCCTTCGACAACCCGATTCACGTCGAGGGCTTTACCGACAACCAGCCGATCCAGACCGCGCAGTACCCGACCAACTGGGAGCTGTCGTCGGCCCGTTCGGCGAGCATCGTGCGGATGCTGTCGATGCAGGGGGTCAATCCGCAGCGCCTGGCGTCGGTCGGCTACGGCGAGTTCCAGCCGGTAGCCAATAACGCGACGGCCGATGGCCGTGCCCGCAACCGTCGGGTGGTGCTGGTGGTGTCGCGCAATCTCGATGTACGCCGCAGCCTGACAGGCACCGGCACCGCCCATGCAACACCGGATGCGGCATTGAAGCGGGCTGGCACACAAACTGCACCTACGCCAGTCAAGACGCCGGGACGCGAGAGTGCCGTCAATTCTCCGTCACCGGCTTTATAACTGGGTGCTATTTCTCGGTCGGCCCGTGCCTGCCGGGAGGAACAATCTGAATGAGAGTCTGGGCAGTTGCCAATCAAAAGGGTGGCGTCGGTAAGACCACCAGTTCCATCGCTTTAGCCGGGTTGCTGGCCGAGGCGGGCAAGCGCGTGGTCGTGGTCGATCTCGACCCCCACGGCTCCATGACCAGCTATTTCGGCTATGACCCCGACAGCCTGGAACACAGTAACTACGACCTGTTCCTGCACAAGGGCAGCGTCCCTGAGGGCTTGCCCGGGCAGTTGCTGCTGTCGACCAGCGACGAGCGTATTTCCCTGCTGCCATCGAGCACCGCGCTCGCCACCCTGGAGCGCCAGTCGCCGGGGCAGAGCGGCCTGGGCCTGGTGATTGCCAAGAGCCTGGCGCAGCTGTGGCAGGATTTCGATTACGCGGTGATCGACAGCCCGCCGTTGCTTGGCGTGCTGATGGTCAATGCCTTGGCGGCGAGCCAGCAACTGGTGATCCCGGTGCAGACCGAGCACCTGGCGGTCAAAGGCCTGGAGCGCATGGTCAATACCTTGGCGATGATCAACCGCTCGCGCAAACAGGCGCTGCCGTTCAGCATCGTGCCAACCCTGTTCGACCGCCGGACCCAGGCGTCCCTGGGCACCCTGCGGGTGTTGCGCGACAAGTTCCCGGATGAGATCTGGCAGGGCTATATCCCGGTCGACACGCGCCTGCGCGATGCCAGCCGGGCCGGGCTGACGCCTTCGCAATTCGACGGCAAGAGCCGTGGCGTACTGGCCTATCGCGCCTTGCTCAAGCACCTGCTGGCCCAGCAACTTGTCCCGCAGGTGGCCTGACGTGCCGGATCATTCAAGTCTGCTGCCGGTCTGGCCGATAAAGCCTACAGGTCACTGTGCTGGGTTTTATCCGTGGGCATCCTCATGAACCGTCCTGTCGACGTTACGTCCCGACCGCAGCTGGCGCTGCAGTCTTACCTGGACGCGTTGCTGCAGGACGCCACCGAAGAAGAGTTCGCGGTTCCTGAAGCACTGCCGGAAGTTCAGGTAGCCGTAGAAGAAGTGGCGGTTTCGAGCGAGGTCCTGGATGAGTTCCAGGCCGCGGTGCTCGAAGAACAGGCTCGCGATGCCCTGGTCCCGCACAAGCCGTCAGCCGCGGCTGTTGTCGCGCCGCTGGCCCGGGTCGAGGAGCCTGTGATCGCCCCGGTACTGGAGGCGCCCGCGCCACTGCCGGCTACCTTGTCGACCGTTGCGCCCTTGCTGCAAGGCCTGGTCGAGCCGGTGGTCGAGGTGCATCGGCCGCCCAGCAGCACGCCGCCACCGGTGGCGGGTGACGACCGGCCGAGCTGGGCGGCGGAACCCTTCGAGTGCCTGTTGTTCGATGTCGCCGGGTTGACCCTGGCGGTGCCGCTGGTCTGCCTGGGGTCGATCTACTCCCTGGCGGGGCATGAACTGACACCGCT
Organism: Pseudomonas sp. GW460-12-10-14-TSB1; assembly: GCF_017349775.1. Taxonomy (NCBI): domain Bacteria; kingdom Pseudomonadati; phylum Pseudomonadota; class Gammaproteobacteria; order Pseudomonadales; family Pseudomonadaceae; genus Pseudomonas; species Pseudomonas sp. GW460-12-10-14-TSB1. The sequence continues at coordinate 15,682 of NZ_JACNAC010000023.1, read as the reverse complement.
GTTCGGCCAGCCGGAATGGTTCCTCGGGATCCTGCCGAGCCAGGCCGGCAACCTGAAGGTGCTGGATACCGCGCGCTGGGTGATGCCGGACCGCTACCGCGATGACTTCCGCCAGGGCCTGCAATACGTGATCTCGGTCCAGGGCTACGAGTGGGGGCTGGCGGTGCATCAGGTCAGTCGCTCGTTGCGCCTGGACCCGAACGAAATCAAATGGCGCAGCCACCGTGGCCAGCGGCCATGGCTGGCGGGTACGGTCATCGAGCATATGTGCGCGCTGCTGGACGTTTCCGAGCTGGCCGAGCTGATCGCCAGCGGCGGGGCGAAACACATGGCTATCAGTAAACCGGCGCCGAAGCCGATATAGACCAACAACAGGCTGCGCCGACGGTGCGGCCACACAGAACACACACCGTTTCCAACGGTTTTTTGAGGGGTCAGGGGTATGAATAAGTCGTCGTCTGCACAGAGTTCCGAAGATCCGATCCTGCAATGGGTAACCTTCAAGCTGGATAACGAGTCCTACGGCATCAACGTGATGCGCGTGCAGGAAGTCCTGCGCTACACCGAGATCGCACCGGTACCGGGTGCCCCGAGCTACGTGCTGGGCATCATCAACCTGCGCGGCAACGTGGTGACCGTGATCGACACCCGCCAGCGCTTCGGCCTGGTGCCGACCGAGGTCAACGACAACACCCGTATCGTGATCATCGAAGCCGACAAGCAAGTGGTCGGGATCATGGTCGACAGCGTGGCGGAAGTGGTTTACCTGCGTCAGTCGGAAGTCGAGACCGCACCGAACGTCGGTAACGAAGAGTCGGCCAAGTTCATCCAGGGCGTGTGCAACAAGAACGGCGAGCTGCTGATTCTGGTTGAGCTGGACAAGATGATGAGCGAAGAAGAGTGGTCGGAACTGGAGAGTATCTGATTGATTCTCGAGGTTGCGGTAATTGTCCTGTTCCTCTTTTGGGCAGGCACACTGGCGATGTTCCTGGCCTATATCCGCGCTCAGCGGCAGATCGCCGTCCAGCAGGCCCAGGGCGATGCGCTGCGCGATCAGCGCATCAAGGACCTAGCCAAGCGCGTCGACGATTACCAGAACGGTACGGTGCGCATGGGCGAGGACCTGCATGAGCTGCGCGCGGTGGTCGGCCCGTTGCCGGACAAGCTGGCCCAGCTGGAACAGCGCGACCCGTCGAGCCTGTCCTTCGCCCAGGCCGCGCGCCTGGTGGGCATGGGCGCCAGCGTCGACGAACTCACTCAGTCCTGTGGCTTGACCCAGGCCGAGGCGGAGTTGATGAGCAAGCTGCACAAAAGCTGAAATCCCTCTGTAGCCGCAGCCTGTGGCAGCGGCTACAGATCAGTAATCCTCCCCGCTTTCCGTCACATCCTTCTCCAGCGCCGCTTCCTGCGGCTCATGCCCGGCCGGGAACTTGCCCTTGAGGTTCCAGGCGAAGGCGATGATTTCGGCGATGGTCCGATACAACTCCTCGGGAATGCTGTCGCCCAGCTCCATGCGCGCCAGCAGTTTCACCAGCTCGGCGTTCTCATAGATCGGCACTTCATAGTCGCGGGCGATTTTCAGGATGGCTTCGGCCAGTTCGTCGTCGCCCTTGGCGGTCAGCGTGGGGGCGTGCTGGCCGTCGTACTTGAGGGCGATGGCCTGGCGTGGCGGGTTGGGATTATTCATGCGGTTTCATCGACCCAGCGTTGTTCCAGTCGGGTTTTCGGACCTTGCGGCGGCGTGCCGAGATGGCAGTCCAGGTCGCCGACATCCAGGCCGGATGCGAGCAGCCGTTCACGCAGGCTGCCCAGATGGCTTTCTATCAGGCTCGCGGTAAATGGCCGTTCCGCCCAGAGCTGGCTGGACAGGCGGCCCTTGAGCAATTGCGCCTGCACCTGCAGCGGGCCCAGGGGTTCGAGGTCGAACGCCAGTTCGACGCGCCACAGCTGCTGTTTCGGTTCGCGTTCCTGACGTTTTTCCTCGGGCGGTTTTTCCGCCGGGTCCTCGCGCTGGAGCTTGACCTGCAAGGGCACGACGTCCTGCATCGTGCGCATCGGGATTTCCAGTTGCCAGGTGGTCAGCAGCCGTCCGTCATCGGTCAGGCCGCTCTGTTCCAGGCTCGCCAGCTGATGGCTCTGCAAGCGCGAAACAGCAGCCGCGGCCAGGCGCAGCAGATGTTCCAGGTCACCTTCCTCCTCGAGGCTTTGCAGCAGCCGCGAGGGCAGGGGGAAGCCCCCGGGCTGGGGTTTGGCGCTGACCTGGCCGAGGGTGCCCAGGGCACTGCGGACAAAGCTCGGCAGCACCTGGGCCAGGGTGTTGGCGGCAATGATCGCGTTGAAGCTGGTGCTGCTTGGCAGGCCCGGCGTCATCTGGGCGATCAGGCGCAGCAGGTTGCCTTTCAGGTCGCCGGCCAGGGCCGGATTGTCGCCGGCCAGCAGCCGCGATTCGAGGAAGGCGCCGCTGTTGCCCAGGGCCTGGGCCAGCGCCTTGGGGTTGCTCAGTTGCTGGAGGTCGGGCAGGCCGGCGAGCAGCTTGTCCACCGCGACGCGCAGTTCGCTGGACGTACTGTCGGAAGGCGGCAGATTCTGCAGCGCATTGATCAGGCCGGTCAGCGAGGCCTGGCGGCTTTGCTGGGTGGCCAGTTGCTGGGCGATCGCCAGTTGCTCCTGACGCCCGCTCAGCGGCACCAGGCTCAAGCTCTGCGAGCCTTGCACCAGGGCGCTCAGCAGGCTGCCGATGCGCAAGGGTTGCGGGCTGTCGATGCTCAGGGTGCTGCCGCTCAGGGCGGTGTTGAGCAGGCTCACCAGCGAGCGGTAGACCGCCGGTTGTCCGGCTGCCTGAGGTTGCAGCTGGGTGGTCAGCACCTTGCCTTGCAGCAGGGTGCCCACTGGAAGTTGCGTGGTGTCGATACGGGTCAGGGTGGCGACGCTGGCGGCAATCGCCTGCTGCACGGTAATGGCCAGGTTGCCGGCCGAGGGCTGGGTCACCGCCAGGCTGGTGCCCAGGGGCAGCGGCTGGTTGCTGGTGGCCTGGACGGTGGTCTGCCGGCCGCTGTCGAGGGTCAGCTTGAGCAGCAGTTGGAACGTCTGGTCCGCCTGCTTGAGCGACAGCACTTCGGCCTTGGCCGATTGGCCGGCGGCGATCAGGCCTTCCAGCGGCTGCAGCAACTTGAGCAGCTCACCGCCGGTCGGCAGCGCGCGCAGGGTTCCCGGCGTCAGCTGTGGCAGCGGAGGAAGGGTGATTTCGCCTGTCATTTGGACACAACCTGTGGAGAAATAAGCCCTCTTGAGAGTAGGGCATCGCATGTATAATGCCGCCCGTCTTCGGGGGGCGTGGCGAAAACATCGCAAAAGTTTGACGCAGCTCTCTGGAACAGGCCGCCGATGCGTTTATTCTGCATCTCTTTAACGGCTGCTCCACCGCCGACTTGAACCCTAAAGGCCCGCGATCATTTGACCAGTCCTCTTCTAGAAGCCGTAGCGCTAGCCTGTGAGCGCGACCTGCGGCTGCTCTTCGAAAAGCTCGAACTGCGTCTGGCCAGCGGCGACATGTTGCAGATCAGCGGCCCCAACGGCAGTGGCAAGACCAGCCTGTTGCGCCTGCTGGCAGGGCTGATGCAGCCGACCAGCGGCCAGGTGCTGCTCAACGGCCAGCCGCTCAACGCCCAGCGTGCGGAGCTGGCGCGCAACCTGTTGTGGATCGGCCATGCAGCGGGGATCAAGGACCTGCTGACCCCCGAGGAAAACCTCAGCTGGCTCTGCGCCCTGCATCAGCCCGCCGGGCGCGAGGCGATCTGGCAGGCCCTGGCGGCAGTCGGCCTGCGCGGTTTCGAAGATGTGCCCTGTCACACCCTGTCCGCCGGCCAGCAGCGCCGGGTGGCATTGGCCCGCCTGTACCTGGACAGCCCGCCGCTGTGGATCCTCGACGAACCCTTCACCGCCCTGGACAAGCAGGGCGTGGCACAACTGGAAGAGCACCTCGCCGGCCATTGTGAACGCGGCGGCATGGTGATCCTCACCACCCACCACACACTGAGCCGCATGCCGGCCGGCTATCGCGACATCGATCTGGGGCATTGGGCCGTATGAGTGTTTTCGGACTGCTGGTTGCCCGCGAATCCCGGCTGCTGTTCCGCCGTCCCGCCGAACTGGCCAACCCGCTGGTATTTTTCGCCATTGTCGTCTCACTGTTCCCATTGGCGGTGGGACCTGAGACACAATTGTTGCAAACCTTGTCTCCAGGGCTAGTCTGGGTAGCGGCCTTATTATCGGTTTTGCTCTCGCTGGACGGGCTTTTTCGCAGTGATTTCGAGGACGGATCCTTGGAACAGTGGGTCCTTTCGTCGCACCCCCTGCCTCTTCTGGTTCTGGCCAAGGTACTGGCACACTGGGCCTTTTCCGGCCTGGCACTGGTATTGCTTGCGCCCCTGTTGGCACTGATGCTCGGTCTGCCCACAGCCTGTCTGCCGGTGCTGTTGCTGTCCCTGCTGCTGGGTACTCCGGTGCTCAGCCTGCTGGGAGCGGTGGGCGCGGCGTTGACGGTAGGACTCAAGCGTGGCGGCCTGTTGCTGGCGCTGCTGATCCTGCCTCTGTACATCCCGGTATTGATTCTCGGCAGCGGCGCCTTGCAGGCGGCCTTGCAGGGCATGCCGGCGACCGGTTATCTGCTGTGGCTTGGGAGCCTGACCGCCCTGGCAGTAACTCTGACACCTTTTGCAATAGCGGCTGGCCTGAAGATCAGCGTCGGCGAATAATGAGGTCTGATCAAATTTTGATCAGTAAAGACCCTGGCCTAGCGTGACAACGCGCGGCACCCGTGATGGAAACAGTATGAACTGGACCTGGTTTCATAAGCTCGGCTCACCCAAGTGGTTTTACGGCATCAGCAGCAGGTTGTTGCCCTGGTTGAGCATCGCAGCCTTGCTGCTGATCACCGTCGGCGTCATTTGGGGCCTGGCCTTCGCGCCGCCGGACTATCAGCAAGGCGACAGCTTCCGCATCATCTACATCCACGTTCCCGCCGCCATGCTGGCCCAGTCCATCTACGTGATGCTGGCGGTGTGCGGGGTGGTGGGCCTGGTGTGGAAGATGAAACTGGCCGACGTCGCCCTGCAATGCGCGGCGCCCATCGGTGCCTGGATGACCGCCGTGGCGCTGGTCACCGGGGCCATCTGGGGCAAGCCGACCTGGGGCTCGTGGTGGGTCTGGGACGCACGCCTGACTTCCATGCTGATCTTGCTGTTCCTGTATTTCGGCCTGATCGCCCTGGGCAACGCCATCAGCAATCGCGACAGCGCGGCCAAGGCCTGCGCGGTGCTGGCCATCGTCGGGGTGATCAACATCCCGATCATCAAATACTCGGTGGAGTGGTGGAACACCTTGCACCAGGGCGCGACCTTCACCCTCACCGAAAAGCCGGCGATGCCCGTCGAAATGTGGCTGCCGCTGTTGCTGACGGTATTGGGCTTCTATTGTTTCTTCGGCGCCGTGCTGTTGCTGCGCATGCGCCTTGAAGTGCTCAAGCGCGAAGCCCGCGCCAGCTGGGTCAGGGCCGAAGTGCAGAACAGCCTGGAGGCGGCATCATGAGTTTTTCTTCCTTCGCCGACTTTCTCGCCATGGGCCATCACGGCCTGTATGTCTGGTCAGCCTACGGCATCTGCCTGGTGGTGCTGGTCCTCAACGTGGCGGTGCCGTTGCTGGCCCGCAAGCGTTACCTGGAACAAGAGGCGCGTCGTCTGCGCCGGGAGAACAATCAGTGAATCCGCTGCGTAAAAAGCGTCTGTTGATCATCCTAGGCGTGCTGGGAGGCGTGGGCGTTGCCGTCGGCCTGGCGCTGAGCGCCCTGCAACAGAACATCAACCTGTTCTACACCCCGACCCAGATCGCCAACGGCGAAGCCCCCCATGACACGCGGATCCGCGCCGGCGGCATGGTGGCGATGGGGTCGCTGCAACGTTCCGCAGATTCGCTGGACGTGCGCTTCGTGGTCACCGACTTCAACAAGTCCGTGACCATCACTTACCGCGGCATCCTCCCGGACCTGTTCCGCGAAGGGCAGGGCATCGTCGCCCTGGGCAAGCTCAATGCCGATGGCGTGGTGGTGGCCGACGAAGTGCTGGCCAAGCACGACGAGAAGTACATGCCGCCGGAAGTGACCAAGGCCCTCAAAGACAGTGGGCAAATGGCGCCGGCTCCGGCCAAGGAGGGCTGATCGATGACATCCGCAATCTTCATTCCCGAGCTGGGTCATCTGGCGATGATCCTGGCCCTGTGTTTCGCCCTAGTCCAGGCCGTGGTGCCGCTGCTCGGCGCCTGGCGCGGCGACCGCCTGTGGATGGGCCTGGCGCAGCCTGCGGCCTGGGGCCAGTTCGCCTTTCTGACCTTCGCCTTCGGCTGCCTGACCTACGCCTTCATGGTCGATGATTTCTCGGTGGCCTATGTCGCCAGCAACTCCAACAGCGCCTTGCCCTGGTACTACAAGTTCAGCGCGGTGTGGGGCGCCCACGAGGGCTCGTTGCTGCTCTGGGCGCTGATTCTCGGTGGCTGGACCTTCGCCGTGTCGGTGTTCTCCCGGCAGTTGCCGCAAGTGATGCTGGCGCGCGTGCTGGCGGTGATGGGCATGATCAGCACCGGCTTCCTGCTGTTCCTGATCGTCACCTCCAACCCCTTCGCGCGGATTCTGCCGCAGGTGCCCGGCGATGGCCGCGACCTCAACCCGCTGCTGCAGGACATCGGCCTGATCGTGCACCCGCCGATGCTCTACATGGGCTATGTCGGTTTCTCCGTGGCCTTCGCCTTCGCCATCGCTGCCTTGCTCGGCGGTCGCCTGGACGCGGCCTGGGCGCGCTGGTCGCGGCCCTGGACCATAGTCGCCTGGGCATTCCTGGGCATCGGCATCACCCTCGGCTCCTGGTGGGCCTACTACGAACTCGGCTGGGGTGGCTGGTGGTTCTGGGATCCGGTGGAAAACGCCTCGTTCATGCCCTGGCTGGTGGGCACCGCATTGATCCACTCGCTGGCGGTCACCGAGAAGCGCGGTGTGTTCAAGAGCTGGACCGTGTTGCTGGCCATCGCCGCGTTCTCCCTGAGCCTGCTGGGGACCTTCCTGGTGCGTTCCGGGGTGCTGACCTCGGTCCACGCCTTCGCCTCGGACCCCGAGCGCGGTGTGTTCATCCTGATTTTCCTGCTGTTCGTGGTTGGCGGTTCGCTGACCCTGTTCGCCCTGCGCGCGCCGGTGGTCAAGAGCCAGGTCGGCTTCAACCTGTGGTCGCGGGAAACCCTGCTGCTGGGCAACAACCTGGTGCTGGTGGTGGCCGCCTCGATGATCCTGCTGGGCACCCTGTACCCGCTGGTGCTGGACGCCCTGACCGGGGCCAAGCTGTCGGTCGGCCCGCCGTACTTCAACGCGCTGTTCATCCCGCTGATGGCGCTGCTGATGGTGGTGATGGCGGTCGGCGTGGTAGTGCGCTGGAAAGACACCCCGGTCAAATGGCTGGTGAGCATGCTGACCCCGGTGTTGCTGGGCAGCGCCGCGCTGGCGGTGGTGGCCGGTATCGCCTACGGCGACTTCAACTGGGCGGTGCTGGCGACCTTCATGCTGGCGGCCTGGGTATTGCTCGCCGGAGTCCGCGACATCTTCGACAAGACCCGCCACAAAGGCCTGATCAAGGGCCTGCCGGGCCTGACCCGCAGCTACTGGGGCATGCAGCTGGCGCACCTGGGCATCGCGGTCTGCGCCCTGGGCGTGGTGCTGTCGAGCCAGAACAGCGCCGAGCGCGACCTGCGCCTGGAGCCGGGCGAGTCCATGGACCTGGCCGGTTATCACTTCGTCTTCGAGGGCGCCAAGCATTTCGAAGGCCCCAACTTCACCTCCGACAAGGGCACGGTGCGGGTGGTCCGCGACGGCAAGGAAGTTGCCGTGCTGCACCCGGAAAAACGCCTCTACACGGTACAGAACTCGGTGATGACCGAGGCCGGGATCGACGCTGGTTTCACCCGTGACCTCTACGTCGCCCTCGGCGAGCCGCTGGGCAATGGCGCCTGGGCCGTGCGGGTGCACGTGAAACCCTTCGTGCGCTGGATCTGGTTCGGCGGCCTGCTCACCGGTTTCGGTGGCCTGCTGGCGGCCCTCGACCGACGTTATCGGGTCAAGGTGAAGACCCGGGTGCGCGAAGCCCTAGGCATGACAGGAGCCACTGCATGAGACGCTGGATAATGTTGTTGCCGCTGGCGCTGTTCCTGCTGGTGGCGGTGTTCCTGTACCGCGGGCTGTACCTGGACCCGGCCGAGCTGCCGTCGGCGATGATCGACAAGCCGTTCCCGGAGTTCTCCCTGCCGTCGGTGCAGGGCGACAAGACCCTGACCCGCGCCGACCTGCTGGGCAAACCGGCGCTGGTCAACGTCTGGGGCACCTGGTGCATTTCCTGCCGGGTCGAGCACCCGGTGCTGAACAAGCTGGCGCAGCAGGGCGTGAACATCTATGGCGTCAACTACAAGGACGTCAACGCCGACGCCCTGAAGTGGCTGGCCGAGTTCCACAACCCTTACCAACTGGATATCCGCGACGAGGAGGGCACCCTGGGCCTGAACCTCGGAGTGTACGGCGCGCCGGAAACCTTCTTCATCGACGCCAAGGGCATCATCCGCGACAAATACGTCGGGGTGATCGACGAAGCGGTGTGGCGCGAGAAGCTGGCCGCCAAGTACCAGGCCCTGGCCGATGAGGCCAAGCCATGAAGCGCTGGCTGGCCGCGGCCGTCCTGGGCCTGAGCATCGCCGGCGTGGCCCACGCGGCGATCGATACCTATGAGTTCGCCAACGACGCCGAGCGCGAGCGCTTTCGCGAACTGACCAAAGAGCTGCGTTGCCCCAAGTGCCAGAACCAGGACATCGCCGACTCCAATGCGCCGATCGCCGCGGACTTGCGCAAGGAGATCTTCCGCATGCTCGGCGAAGGCAAGGACAACCAGCAGATCATCGACTTCATGGTCGACCGCTATGGCGACTTCGTGCGCTACAAGCCGGCCCTGACCGGCAAGACCGCCTTGCTCTGGTTCGGCCCCGCCGGCCTGCTGCTGGGCGGTGTGGTGATCATCGCCGTGATCGTCCGGCGTCGGCGCGTAGAGCGCAGCGACAGCCCGAGCACACTTTCCGCCGAGGAGCGTCAGCGCCTCGACCAACTGTTGGATAAAGACCGCGAATGATTGATTTCTGGCTCGCCGCAGGCCTGCTGCTCCTGGTAGCCCTGAGTTTTCTGCTGATCCCGGTTCTACGCGGCCGTCGCGCCCAGCGTGAAGAGGATCGTACCGCGCTGAACGTGGCGCTTTATCAAGAACGCGTGGCCGAGCTGCAAGGCCAGCAGGCCGAAGGCGTGCTCAGCGCCGAGCAGATGGACAGCGGCCGCGCCGAAGCCGCGCGCGAATTGCTGGCCGACACCGAGGGCGCGGAGCCGGCCCGGGTGTCCGGCCTGGGCAAGCCGCTGCCGTTGCTGGCGGCGCTGCTGGTGCCGCTATTGGGCCTGGGCCTGTACCTGCATTTCGGCGCCAGCGACAAGGTCGAGCTGACCCGTGAATTCGCCCAGGCCCCGCAATCCATGGAAGAGATGACCCGCCGCCTCGAGCGCGCGGTCGCCGCCCAGCCGGATTCCGCCGAGGGCCTGTACTTCCTCGGCCGTACCTACATGGCCCAGGACCGCCCGGCGGACGCGGCGAAGATCTTCGAGCGCACCGTGGCCCTGGCCGGCCGCCAGCCGGAACTGCTCGGCCAGTGGGCGCAGGCGCAGTACTTCGCCGACGGCAAGCAATGGTCGGACAAGGTCCAGGCCCTGACCGACGAAGCGCTAAAGGCCGATCCGAAGGAAGTCACCAGCCTCGGCCTGCTGGGGATCGCCGCCTTCGAAGGCGAGCGTTATCAAGAGGCCATCGATTACTGGAACCGCCTGCTGGCGCAACTGCCGGCGGACGACAACTCGCGCGCCGCGCTGCAGGGCGGTATCGACCGGGCGACCGAGAAGCTGCTGGCCAGCGGTGGCAAAGTGGCCCAGGCGCCCGCGCCCAAGGCTGCCGCGCTGCTCAAGGTGCGGGTCGACCTGGCCGCCGATCTGAAAGCCAAGGTGCAGCCGGGCGACAGCGTGTTCATCTTCGCCCGTGCCACCTCCGGGCCGCCGGCGCCGCTGGCGGCCAAGCGCCTGACCGTGGCCGATCTGCCGGTGACGGTGGAGCTGGGGGATGCCGACGCGATGATGCCGCAGTTGAAACTGTCGAACTTCCCGGAAGTCCAACTGGTTGCGCGTATTTCCCGCGCCGGCCAACCGACGGCCGGCGAGTGGGTCGGTCGCAGCAAGCCTTTGGCCAGCAGCACCACCGCGCCGCAACAACTGACCATCGACAGCCCGGATAAATAAGAGACGCCGCCATGACCGCCATTGCCCGCATCACCCTGTTAACACTGGTCCTGGGGTTGAGCGCCTGTGCGGTCCAGGAGCCAGCGCCACCCGAGACTCTGCCACCGATTCCGCCTGCGCAGCCCAGCACCAAGCCGGTGCCGCCAAGCACCCCGAGCAAACCTTCCACGCCGATCAAGCCGGCCAAGCCGTTGCCGCGCACTTCCGCGAGCTTTGCGCCGCCGCCGGGTGGCAACAGCCACTGGGATCCGCGCCTGGGCGTCTATGTGCTGGATAACCAGACCAACACCTTCTACCGCCAGCGCACCTATTACCGCTGGAACAACGGCTGGAGCCGCTCCATCAGTCCCGACGGGCCATGGGAAGCGACCGATATCCACGGTGTGCCGTCGGGGCTGGGGCGCCAGTTCCAGTAAGCGGCTCCCCTAAGCTGCGACCACTGAGCGGACCGCGGGCAGGTCCGGTTCAAGCAGCCGGTTGGATGGCCGATACCCCGGGGTGTTCCTGAGTATCGCCATCCGAGCGCCCGATGAAGAAAAGCCTGAACAAACCCTATTTTGCGCCCATGGCCGTCTGGCTCTGTGTTGTCGCTGTCCTGCTCGCCCTGCATGGCTTTGCCGATGTCGAAGTACCACAGCTGATCTACTTCTCCCTGGCACCGGTGTACCTGCTGGTGCTGTTCATCTTCCTCTACTACTTCTTCTGCTGGAGCTTCATCTCGGTCTTTCCCCTGGGCGAGATCGGCTGGAAGCGGGTGGACTACGGCTGGCTGCTGCTGGCTTCGCTGGCGCTGATCAGCGAGACCCAGAGCGTCAGGACCGAATGGTTCCAGAGCGACTATCGATTGGCCAAGTGGCATGAGGCTTCGATCCGCCAGCGCATCAAGGCCGAGATCGATGACCTAGTGGGGCCGGAGCATTGTCGCGCCGCCTCGACGCTCTACAGCGCTCCCGACGCGGTGCAGGTGAATGAGCTCTGTCAGCGTTTTGCCGCGCTCGGTAGAACCGCGGAGGGTGGGCTGACGGATCTCTCGGTGGCCAAGGTGAGCCTGGCCCTGGAGGAGATTCGCTCCGGCTATTCGGCCAAACCGGTGGTGGCGTGGCAGGACCGGCTCAACGCAAGTTTTGCCGACCTTGAGCAGGCCGACACTGAGGCCCGCAGGTTGTACAAGCTGACCCGCGCCACCAACGCCGAGACGGTTTATCGCTACTTCGTTCCGGTATTGCTGGTGTTCGCCCTGGCGCTGCGGGCTTCGAAGGTTACCGGCGAAGTGCTGCTCAAGGCCCCGCGCAAACGCAAGGTGTGGATGATCATCAACCGGCGCATGGTGATCGACGGCCTGGGGTTCGTCCGCGGTGCCCGCAGCCGCTTCGACGAAGCACTGCGCAACTGGCGCGTGGCGAAGTGGGATGTGGTGCACCTGGCCTGTCCGTTCCTGCCCGAGGTCAGCGCCCAGGACACCCGGGTCGCGGTGGCGCCGGGGTTCTATGAAAACGAGTTCCAGCTGGCGTCTGTCGGCACCTTCGAGCAGTGCGGCTTCGTCGAGTGGGCGGCCGGGCAGTCGATCGAAACCCTCTACCTGGTAGGCGAGACCGACCTGGCGCTGATCGAGCGGGTGCGCCAGTGGGGCGAGACGGCCAAGGTCGAAGTGCTGGTGCGCGAGCGCATCTGAATCCGCTGCGGACCCCGGCTCAGCCTTGGGCGTCTGGTCCGGGGCTGGCCAGTTGCTGCTGGACAAACTCGACGAAGGCCCGGGCCTTGGCGCTGGTCAGCCGCCCGGTGGGAAACACCGCCCATAGCTCCTGCCGGGGCAGCGTCCAGTCCGGCATCGCCTCGCGTACCGCGCCGCTGGCCAGCTCGGGAGCGAACATCCATTGCGAGGCCATGGTCAGCCCCTGGTGGGCCAGCACCGATTCGCGCAGCCCCTCCGCGGCACTGACGCGAATCCGCCCGCGGACCGTCACTGACTGCTGTTCGTCACCCCGTTCGAAGCGCCAGTGGGCACCGCCGCCGAGGCTGTAGATGATCGCCTGGTGCTTGCCCAGGTCGGCGGGGCAGGCGGGTTCGCCATGTCGGGCGAAGTAGTCCGGGGTGGCCAGCACCACGCGCCGGCATTCGCCGATCCGCCGCGCGGTCAGCCCGGAGTCGCCCAAGGGCCCCATGCGCAGGGCGACGTCGATGCCGGCCTCCACCAGATTGATATTGCGGTCATCCAGCACCACGTCGATGTCGAGGTCGGGATGGCGATCGAGAAAGGTCCCCAGGTGCGGCACGATATGCAGGCGGGCGAAGGTCACCGCGGCGCAGATCCGCAGGGTACCGCTGAGCCCCGAACCAGCCCCGCGCGCCGCGAGATCGGCTTCGTCGGCCTCTTCGAGGGCCCGCCTGGCGCGCTCGAAAAACGCCATGCCGGCTTCGGTGGGCGTCAGGCCGCGGGTCGAGCGCAGCAACAGCCGTACCGCCAGCCGCGCCTCCAGCTGGGCGATGGTTTTCGATACGGCCGGCTGGCCGATATCCAGAAGCCGGGCGGCGGCCGAGAACGAGCCGCTTTCCACCACATGAACGAAGGTTTGCATGGCTGCCAGTCGGTCCATCGAGACTCCTTGTGTGTGAACGATCGAGCATGGTCTGGAACGCTGCCTTGTCCCCCCGGTTTTGCGACCCGAGGGGACCAGGATGCACTCAGGCAGTGACGGGCAGCGCCTTCTGCGAAGTACCCAGGAAACGCAGCAGGGCCAGCAGCGGCAAGGCACTGCCGACGCCGACTATACCCAGCCAGCCGGCGTGTTCGTACACCGCGCTGGCGATCGACGAGCCGACGGCGCCGCCGATGAAGATGCTGGTCATGTACAGCGCGTTGAGGCGGCCGCGGCTATGGGCATCGAGGGCGTAGACCGCGCGTTGGCCGAGGACCATGTTCATCTGCACGCAGAAATCCAGGACCACGCCGGTCACCGCCAGGCCGATGACGCTGTAGGCCGGGTGGATAAAGGCCGGCAGAAAGCTCAGGGCGGCGAACAGCATGGCCAGCAACGACGCGACGCGGGTGTGGCCGGCGTCCGCCAGGCGCCCGCTGATGGGCGCGGCGATGGCGCCGATGGCCCCGACCAGGGCGAACAGGGCGATCTGGCTTTGCGACAGGCCGTGGTTGCGCGCCAGTTCCAGCGGCACCGCGGTCCAGAACAGGCTGAAAGTGGCGAACAGGCAGGCCTGGTAAAACGCCCGCTGACGCAGCACCGGTTGCTGGCGCAGCAGGCTGCCCAGCGAGCGCAGCAACTGGCCGTAGGTGGCACTGTGGGCGGGCTGGCGCTTGGGCACGGTCAGCAGCAGGACCAGGCTGATGGCGGCCATCAGCACGGCGGCGGCGATAAACATGGCGCGCCAGCCGAAGAGGTCGGCCACTACGCTGGACACCGGACGCGCCAGCAGGATGCCCAGCAGCAGGCCGCCCATGATGCCGCCGACCACCCGGCCACGGGACTCCTCCGGCGTCAGGTGCGCGGCCAGGGGAATCAGGATCTGTACCGACACCGAGCTGAAGCCGATCAGCAGCGAGACCAGCAGAAAGGCGTTGGGCTGCTCGGTGAGCGCGGCGCCCAGCAGGCTGGCGATGGCCACCAGGCTGGTGAGGATCATCAGCCGGCGGTTTTCCAGCAGGTCGCCCAGGGGCACCAGGAAGAACAGGCCCAGGGCGTAGCCGATCTGGGTCAGGGACACGATCAGGCTGGCCATGGTGCTGCTCAGGCCGATGTCCGGGGCGATCAGCTCGATGATCGGCTGGGCGTAGTAGATGTTGGCGACTATGGCGCCGCAGCAGAAGGCGAACAGCAGCACCATGCCGCGGGTCATGGTCGTGGTGGCGGCAGGCAGCCCCTGGGGGGTGGAAGTCATGGCGATTCTCGTGGCAGCGAAAGGGATGCGGGCGAGGCTAAGGGGCTGGCCCGTGACGCGGTAGAAGCTGACGAGCGATAGCATTCATGCCGTGCAGGAATAAATGCCTGGCGAGACCGGCGCAGAGCGGCAGATGACGACCGGCATCGCGCTGCGATGATACATTTACTTACATTCAGTTCGATAGCTCGCTTATTGTTCCGCGGACGCTGGAGTGCTTTCGTTTCGACGTCTGTGCCACCTTTCATCACAGGAAGCCCGTCCCATGAATCTGTGTCTTCGCCGCCTGCTCGGCGGTGCTCAAGCGATCACCCTCGGCGCACTGCTGCTGGCCGGCCCGGCCCAGGCCCAGGACGCGCCGGGCATGCGCATCGGCGTGCGCGGGGAAATCACCAGCATCGCCGGCGACGCGGTGCGAGTGCACGTCAACAGCGGCGAGAACGTCACCATCAACCTTACGCCGCAGACCCAGGTCCGCGCCGTGACCCTGGCCAATATCGAGGACATCAAGCCCGGCAGCTACATAGGTTCGGCCGCCGTGCCGCAGGCCGATGGCAGCCTCAAGGCGCTGGAGGTCCATGTGTTTCCACCGCAGATGGCCGGCACCGGCGACGGTCATCGGCCCTTCGACCTGGTCAAGGGCAGCAGCATGACCAATGGCAGCGTCGGCGACCTGGTGGTGAGCAACGGCCGGACCCTGACCGTCAACTACAAGGGCGGCCAGCAGAAGATCCTGGTGCCGGACGACGTGCCCATCGTCAACCTGGTGCCGGGCGACCGTAGCCTGCTCAAGGCCGGGGTCAAGGTGGTGATGTTCGTGTCCCAGAGCGCGGACGGCACCCTCACCGCGCAGTCGATCTCCGCCGGCAAGGATGGGGTGACGCCGCCGATGTAGCTGGCAGGCTGTTACGTTGCCAGGTGTTTCAACGGCCTGGTTTCGGATGGCCTTGGGCAGGGGCTTGGTTTAGGGTTTGCGGTCGTCTATCGCAGCGGAGTTCCCATGCACAAATCAGTCTTCAATCCGCCCAGTGTCTTCAATTCCATGCAGTACGGTTTCAGCCAGGCCGTGGAGGTGCGCGGTGGGCGGCGCCTGCTGCTGTCCGGCCAGGTGGGTGTCGATGAGCGCGAGGTCTGCGTCGGCCCGGGGCTGCGGGAGCAGACCGAACAGAGCTTCGACAATATCGCCCGGGTGCTGGCGGCGGCGGGCGGCGACCTGAGCCACGTGGTCATGCTGCGGATCTACATCGCCGAAGCGGCCCGCGACCAGCAGGAACAGATCAGCCAGGTGCTGTTGCAGCGCTTCCCCCTGCAGCCGCCAGCGTCTTCATGGATCATCGTCAGCGGCCTGTCCCTGCCCGAGTGGCTGATCGAGGTCGAGGCCGAGACCAT